>JAGUYW010000014.1 GCA_020061105.1 Anaerolineales bacterium
CGGTGATACCGGGGGCCTGGCCGATCAGCATAATGGAGGCGTTTTCATATCCGGAATGGATGGCGCGCGGGAAGATGTCGTACCCGGCCTGCAAACACAACCGGCAAGATGCCAGTTGCCGGTGCAGATCGCGTAATGCCGAACCCCTTGTGGCGGCAGGCCTCATGCGCTCTCCGGGTTTTGACCGCTTAACTCCACCCAGGACTGGCGCATCTTGATGGCATCGTCCTCCATGATGGGGCTTTCACACAAAATACGCCCCTGGCATTCAAAGCGCAGCAGGGCTTTGAACAGGGCTGCCAGGTCGAGGTCGGCCTCTTCCAGCGGCAGGTGTTCTTTTTCGCCTTTGGGGGTGTACAGGATGCCAGACAGGTGCACATGCAATTTCTGTAAAGCTGCCTGTCCCAGGGCGTTTCCGTAGGATTCCAGCAAACGCGCCCACTCATCGTAACTGTTCATCGTGCCATCACCGGGGCGGGCATGCAGGTGAGCAAAATCGAGGCAAGGATGCACGCCGGGGATGGCGTGGCTCATCTCCAGGGTATCTTCCAGCGAACCCAGCAGGGCGGACTTGCCCATTGTCTCTGGTCGTAAAGTGACCGGGTTCCCGGCGGCGCGTAATTCCTCGACACAGCCGCTCAGCCGCTCAATGGCAATAGGCCACACAGTTTCGGGCGGTTTTTCGAAATACGAGCCCGGGTGAAAGATGATATCGGTTGCCCCTGCCAGGTAGCCGTAATGAGCGGCGTCCATCAAGCGCTGGCGCGCTTTCGGCCATTCTTCATCGTTGGCGTTCAGGTTGATGAAATAGGGAGCGTGTACGCTGATCAAAACCTGGTGTTCTTCTGCCGTAGCTTTGATATCGGCGCAAGTCTTCTCAGAGACTCGCACCGATTGCACCCAGCCTAATTCCAGGGCATACAAACCCAGGTCGGCGCTGCGAGCGATCGCGCCTACGCTGCCGCCCGGCTTCTTCGGAGTCGAGATCGGCGAACCGACCGTACCAAATCGAAATGACATCGACATCATTACCTCACCAATGAAATTTTTGCAACAAAGGCGGCCCAAGAATGATCAGGCCAACCACAACCGCTACACCAGCCGCGATGAGCACGGCGGCTGCCCCAACATCTTTACCGATTTTTGCCAGAGGGTGTTTCTGAGGGCTGGCCAGGTCAATGGCGGCTTCCAGGGCAGTATTAAAAAATTCGGCCACCCACACGATACCCATGGCTAAAAAAATGATTGCCCATTCGAGGGACGAAAGCTTCAACCAGGCGCCAACCAACAGCACAGCCAGGCTGATCAGGGCGTGAATCCAGGCGTTGCGTTGGGTGCGCAGCACGTGTCGCCACCCCTCGAAGGCATATACAAACGAGCGCGCCCGCGAGCGAAGAAAATTCAAACCTGGCTCTCCGTTTAGCTGGCAGGCGCCTGGATTGGGCAGCCCAGCTCAGTAAGCGCTTGCGCCTGCACAGCCCACATGCTTGCTTGCTCTTCTGGGGAAGCGTGATCATAACCCAGCAAGTGCAGTACGCCATGTACGACTAACAGCTGCAACTCAGCCAGCATAGGATGCCCGCCTGCCTGGGCCTGGGCGGCGGCGCGGGGATAGGATATGATGACATCTCCCAGGTGAAGCATACCGCTATCCGGGTCTTCATCTCCGCCAGGAAAAGATAGCACGTCGGTGGGAGCATCGATACCCAGGAATTGCCGGTTCAATTGGTGCAATTGCTCATCATCACCCAGCAGGATCACAACCTCACCATTCGGCGCGCTGGCCTGCATTTTGAGAACATGTTCGGCGGCCTGTTCAAGCAGGTGTGTTTCTAGCCCGCAGGCGATTATTTCGTTTTCGATCGAATCGGCTATTTGCAGGTAGATCATATTTTTCAAAAGGCGAGAAAATTCAGGCTGCTGGTTTATCGTAATGCACCGGCTGGGTATCGGCTTTGCTGGAGGCTGGGTAAACCAGGGCGCCCGGTTGCTCAACTGGTTTGTCAAGTTGCGGATATTTGACACGCAGGTGATAGATACCTCGTAAAGTTGCTACGAACGACTCAGCAACCGTCATCAGATCGCGCATCGTGAGGTGAGTATGGTCTAACTGCCCTTGAGCAGCGCGGTCGCTGATAACTTCCTTAATCATCTTGAACAATTCTGCTTCATTCGCTGGACGTTCGGCGCGCACGCGCGCCTCACAACCATCTGCAAGCATCAGAATAGCCGTCTCACGGCTCTGGGGGCGCGGGCCAGGGTAGCGATATTGCTCGATATCCACCTGGCTTTCGTCGCCACCGGCAGCTTTGACGGCGGTGATGTACTGGTAGGTCGTCACCAGGTCGCCGTGGTGTTCGCTAATGAAATCGCGAACTGCCGTCGGCAGGCGGTGTTTGCGGGCCAGGTCAAGTCCTTCGGTAACATGCCGGACAATAATGGCCGAGCTTTCTTCAGGTGTTAGGGATTCATGTGGGTTGGCAAAGCCTGGGGGCTGATTTTCAATGAAGAAAATTGGGTTGAGCGATTTGCCAATGTCATGAAACAAAGCGCCTACGCGTGTGAGCAGGGTGTCAGCGCCAATCCGTTCGGCGGCTTGTTCTGCCAGGTTGGCAACTTGTAAACTGTGTTGGTACGTGCCGGGAGCATCACGCAGCAATTGTTTAAGAAGGGGTTGGTCCGGTCTCGTGAGTTCCATCAATTGCATGGCGGTTGTCAGGCCAAGAAACTGGGCTAAAACGAATTGTAGCAGCAGGGCGATGCTGGCAGAGGCCAGTCCATTAAACAGGGACGCGCCCACCAGGCTGACAACCCCCAGGGTGTCTGTATTCGCCAGGCGATAGACGATAATCACCATCCCGCCCGCCGCCGTAATTGCCATGCTGGCGGTGAAAAACGAACTCAGCCTTTGGGCGCTACGCAGCGCTAAAACGCCAAAGATACACCCCATGATGTAATACACCGTCAGGTCGAGGGCGTTTGGCAGGCCGTAGGTAGCCAGGATTGCCAGCGGCAGCGAGGAAATCATGGCGACCCTGGCGCCGAACAAAGCAGCCACAATCAGGCTGTATGAAGCCAATGGAAAGGCATATGGAACGATACTACGCCCCGGCGCTGCCAGGCGCACTACCAATGCAAAAATGACAAATAAAACCATAATCAGCGCCAGGCTGCGCGGATTTGTGGTATGCCGCACACCCTGGCGGCTGAAATACAAGGCTAGGAAAGTAATCAGCAGCACAACCAACGCTGCTGCACTGATCAGGTTGGGCAGATTCTGCTCAGGTTGCGCCAGGCCAACTTGCTGCAACGCCTCGATATGTTCGCGGTTGAACACTGCGCCGGGTGAGACGATCGTTTCTCCCTCCACTAAAGTCCGCTTGTACGGTGTCACTGTTTCACGAGCCTTTTGGCGGGCTGCTTCGGTGAGCGATTCGCTATACTGGCTGTTCGGTATGACAAAAGCGGCTGCCAGCTCTGCCACAACCGCTGCCTGGCGCTCTGAAAAAGCCAGGCTGACCAACAATCTAGCCCGCTGTTGAGCGTTTGACACGCCATCCGGGCGAATTTCTCCACCCATGATCTGTTCGAGCACTTCCATGCTCTCTTGCTGCAGCAATAACCAGCGCGAGTCCGACAATTCCAGGATTGTAAGAGCGCTCTCCTGGCTCAGGCTGACATCCTCCAGAGCAGCCAGGTCTTCCAACTTCTGCTGTTGGGTGGCGTATGCGTCGGCTCGTACGCTGGAGATAAACGCCAGCGCACTTCCCAGGCTTTCCAACTGGCGGCGGGCAATTTGTGGCTCGGGAGGCGTGTAAATTGGGGCTACAGCCCGGGCAGCGCTTTCGCCGCGTTGATCGGTGACAACCTGGCTGACATATTCGATGGTGACGGGCGAAGTGTAGGAGCGCTGAGACACCTGCCCAACCTCAGGCGCAGGCAATGCCGGGCTGGAGAGGGATGGCAAAAGAACTGCCAGTAGCAAGACCAGCATACTGACCAGAAAAAGGGCGACATAGAATATTTTTCGAAACAGCGAGGCGCGTTTGGGAGATTGTGTTGAAGACCGGCCCAAAAGGCGAAATATACCCATCAGCTTGACATTTTTTCCGGCGCTTTACTGGAGCAGCTTGCGCACGACCTGGCTGGCCTGATCACCGGTCGCCCGGCCTTGCAGGCGCGGCATCAGGGCTTTCATCACCGCCCCTACCTGAACCGGACCAGCCGCGCTGAGCTCTCCGATTACCTGGCGGGCCAGGGTTTCTAGCTCTTCGGGAGAAAGTTGCTTGGGCAGAAAAATTTGTAAAACCTCGATCTCGGCTTGCGTATCTGCCGCCAGCGCCGGTCGATTGGCTTTTTGCGCTTCAACGATGGACTCCTGGCGGGTCTTGACTTCTTTTTGCAAGATCGACAACACAACGCCTTCATCCAGAACTGCGCCCTTGTCGACTTCCGCCAGCTTGATGGCTGAGAGGGCCATCCGCAAGGTGCGCTTGCGCACATCATCGCCAGACCTCATTGCATCTTTTAATGCCGTCTCAAGTTGTTCTTTGATATTCATGTTTTCATTATATCAGTTGTTGGAATGTTATTCATCCACGCCGGTATGAAATTGGTTTATAATTTTGGCAGCCAGCGCTCCCAGCGTTTCACGATCGGCGTTTTCCGTGTTGTTGGCTTTCCAATAAAGATCGAGCAAATCCAGCGCCCCTAAACTTCCAATCGCCTGGTCTCCGGGCAGGCGAATGCGCCCTTGTACCTGTGGGCGTTTGACCAGGTGAAATTCGAAGCTCTCGGCGGCGATCTCGCGCAAGGCGGCTTCGTCGATGGTGGTTTCCAGGTCGCGTGGATATTCGATGATCAGGCGCAGGATCGAGTCCTTGATCTCTTCAGCCTCCGGCAGCGCTTTGCGAATCTTTTGCATGGCTGCTTCGGCCTTTTCCAAACGCACAAAACAATCCAGAAAACGCCGCACCCCCTTCAACTGGCGCCATTCGACCTGGGTACGGCCGCGCTCGATGTGGGCGATGACGAAAAATTTGTCATCCTTGGCCTCGCCAAAATCGACCCGCTCAATCGAACCGGGGTAGATCACTGGCGGGTGTGAGCCTTCGTTCAGATCTTGCGGCTTGTGAATGTGCCCGAGGGCGACGTAATCCAGGCGCGGGTCTTTGACCAGCGATCCAGGCAAGACCAGGTCGCTGCCCAACATCACGGTACGCTCGCCGCCATAAATCGCCCCCTGCACCGAGCAGTGCGCCGTCATGATGGTGGGGATATTCGGTTCGGCGCGTTCGTTCAGCCAGCCGTCCACCAGTTTGATGAGTCGTTCGCCCAGGCGTTCATAAATTGCACCGGTTTCGCTGCCGCTCAGATTCAGGCTCGCCATCAGCCCAGAGCGCGAGACCCAGGGCAAAGCAATCACCTGCACCGGCAGGCCAAGCTCAGCGGAAGATAAAAAAGCCGGGCGATCCAGCACCCGCACGTTTGGCACTTCCAGGGTGTCGAAATTTTCCAAGGCGTGAGCCCGCCCCAGGGCAGGCGAGAGATCATGATTGCCCACCAAAAGCAATGTAGGAATGCCAGCCCGCGAGAGCCGCATTACCCGCCGCCCCCATTCGCGCTGGTAGGTCGGCGCGGGTGTACGATCTTTGTAAGCATCTCCGGCAAAGATCACCAGGTCGACCTTTTCCTCAATCGCCGTATCGACAATCGTATCCAGCGATTTTAGAAAATCCATCACCCGCAGCGGCAATCCACTTTGCGGATCGTGACGGCCGTAGTTCGCCATATCGATATGGGCGTCGGCAAAATGCAGTAGCTTGAACATAATGCCTCCAATATAGCCAGAATCGTTGGCCCTGTCAAGACATCTGGAGCAATGAAGGGTATACTTAATGTATCAAACTGGCGCAGTGGATGGAGTACGTGATGACACTCGATTATGCTACTTACCTCTCCCCCTTTAGTTGGCGCTATGGCAGCGCCGAGATGCGCAGCATCTGGAGCGAAATCCACAAACGCCGCCTGTGGCGTCAGTTATGGGTGGCGCTGGCAGAGACGCAGGCCGAATTCAACCTGGTTACCGCACAGCAAGTCGCGGATCTGCAAGCCTATGCCAGTTCCGTCGACCTGGAACGAGCACTGGCGATCGAAGCCGAAATCCACCATGATTTGATGGCGGAACTGCGCACCTTTGCCGAACAGGCCCAGGTGGGCGGCCGCGTCTTGCATATGGGCGCCACATCGATGGATATCGAAGATAACGCCGATGTGCTGCGCATCCGGCAGTCGCTGGCGCTGATCTTAACCAGTCTGCGTGAACTGCTGCTGCTTTTTGCAGGTAAGATCGAAGCCTGGGCTAACACCCCCATCATGGCTTTCACCCACATCCAGCCAGCGGAGCCTTCCACGCTGGGCTATCGCCTGGCCCAATACGCCCAGGATTTATGGATCGACTGGCAGGCCTTGGATCAGGCCAGGACAGGGCTGCGCGGTAAGGGCTTCAAGGGTGCGGTGGGCACCTGCGCGGCATATGCGGAACTAATCGGGCTCGAAAACCTGCCGCGCTTCGAACAGCGCTTGTCGGAAAGGCTGGGCCTGGAGTTTTTCCCGGTCACCACCCAGATCTACCCGCGCAAGCAAGATTATTCTGTGCTTTGCGCCCTGGCGGGGTTGGGCGGCTCGCTGTATAAGTTTGCCTTCGACCTGCGCCTGTTGCAATCGCCGCCCTTGGGCGAATGGAGCGAACCGTTCGGAGACAGGCAGGTTGGCTCCTCTGCTATGCCATTCAAGCGCAATCCAATAAATGCCGAAAAGATCAACTCGTTGGGGCGCGCCTTGGCGCAAGCGCCGCGCCTGGCTTGGGACAACGCCGCCCACAGCCTGCTGGAACGCACCCTGGACGACTCAGCCAATCGGCGCACGCTCTTGCCCGAGGCCTTCCTGACGGCGGATGAACTTTTGAGCGTTAGCCAGCGCATCTTAAAAGGGCTGGTGATCCATGAACGAGGCCTGGCGCGTAACCTGGAGATCTATGGCCCGTTTGCAGCTATCGAGCGGGTCTTGATGGCCTTGGGTAAAGCCGGCGCCGATCGACAGGAGATGCACGAACGTTTGCGCGGGCATGCCATGACCGCCTGGGAGGCTATCCAGGCTGGGGCGGCTAACCCACTCGATGAGTTGGTGAGTAATGATGAGGTGTTGCTGGAATACCTGGGTGCTAGCGAACTGCGGCAGTTAATGCAGGCTGCCTCTCACCTGGGCGATGCGCCAGAGAGAGCCTTGGCGCTGGCGCGCAGCCTGCGAGAGGCTTTCGAGAAAGCGCCTGAATAAACCGCGCCAACTTCCTGCGGCTATTGTGCAACCGCAGCCCGTCACTAGATGACGATGGTCTCGTCTCGCCCCGGGCCTACCGACACCCAGCGCACTGCCACACCGACCAGTTCTTCTATCTGGTGCACATAGGCCTGCGCCTGCGGGGGAAGTTCAGCAAACCGGCGCGCCTGGGTGGTGGGCTGCTTCCAGCCTGGCAATTCGATATAAAGCGGTTGGCAATCTTCCAGCCAGTGGGCGTCGCCTTCCCAATAATGGCGCAGTTGGTCGCCGCTGCTGGGGTGGTGGTAACCGGTGCAAATTTTGACTGTTGGCAAGCTATCCAATACATCGATTTTCGTCAGCGCCAGTTCGGTGACGCCGTTGATCTGGCAGGTAAAGCGCGCCAGTTCGGCGTCGAACCAGCCGCAGCGTCGCGCCCTCCCGGTGACGGTGCCATATTCTTGGCCGGCGCGCTGAATGATTTCGCCGGTTTCACCGGTCAGTTCGGTGGGCATCGGCCCGCCTCCCACCCGTGTGGTATAGGCTTTGGTAACTCCGATGACGCGGTCAATGTGGCGAGGGGCGATGCCCAGCCCGGCGGCGGCGCCTCCCGAGAGCGTGATCGAAGCCGTGCAAAACGGGTAGGTGCCCCAGTTATTGTCCAGCAGGGCGCCCTGGGCGCCTTCCAGCAGGATGTTGCCGCCTCCCGCCAGCGTCTCTTGCACCAGACCGAATGGTTCGCGCACCCACTGGCGCAGCGAGGCAAACTGGGCCAGTTTCTCCTGGTAAATCTGCTCGAAATCCAAAGGTGGCACGCCAAATACTTGCAGGATGGGGTTCTTCACCGCCAGCTGGATTTTAAGTTTCTCGGCAAACTGGCTGGGCTCGAGCAAATCGAACATGCGGATGCCGTTGTAGCTGACCTTATCTGCAAAAACTGGTCCCATACCACGCCGGGTGGTGCCAGTTTTGGCTTTCCCTTTGGCCTTTTCGTAGACTTCTTCCAGCAGGGGGTGATAGGGCATGACGATATGGCAGCGCGGTGAGATCCACAGCCTGTCATGCAGGTCGATGCCAGCCTTTTGGAAAAGGCTGATCTCGGACAACAAAGTATCCAAATTGAGCACCACCCCGGGGCCAATCAAGCATCGCACGCCGGGGTTGAACAGGCCGTTAGGCGTCAGCCGCAGCTTGAAAACGCCATGCGGGTTGACCACGGTATGACCGGCGTTATCGCCCCCGTTATAACGCGCCACTATGCTGGCGTGTTCAGCCAGCAGATCGACAAATTTCCCTTTGGCTTCATCGCCCCATTGGCAGCCTACTACTGTGGTAACGGTCATTGGCGCCTCCTTTTTCAACTCTACAACCTGTTGGTTACTCAGGCGATGGGAGATCACTCTGCGCCTGGGTTTCAAAAAATTTTCTGGTCTTGGTTCAGGCTGCCCGGCGCGTGCCGCGGTCTCTCTTGAAACGTTCGTCCCGTTCCAGAGTCAGGCGCAGGCCTTGCAGCAGCGAAATGCGCGGCTGGTAGCCGAGCTTTTCGCGCGCCAGGCTGATATCGGCGCACATCCGTGAGGCCCCGGCGTCAGTCAGAGGGTTGGCAATGGCAGCGTTCTTGATGCCGGTCACTTCGATAATCATGCGCACCAGGTCACGCACGCTGGTCTCCACGCCGCTGCCGACATTGAGGATCATCCGGTTGACGCCGGGTGCAGTGGCAGCGGAGATCATAGCGCTGACTACATCGTCCACATAGACGTAATCGCGGGTCTGGCTGCCATCGCCATGCATGACGATGCTGCTGCCGCGCAGCGCCTGGCGCAGAAAGTTTGGGATCACCGGGGCGTGCGAGGCGGGCAGATTTTGCCCGGGGCCATAGGCATTGAAAACTCTCAAAATCACGTTTTCGATGTTCCATTGATCGCCAATCGTGCGCACGTAATACTCAGCAGCCAGCTTGGAGACAGCGTAGGGCGAGCGTGGGTAGGGCGTGGCGCTCTCCTTGAGGGGCTGTTCACCCTGGTCGCCATATACCGCCCCGGACGAGATGAACACCACTCGCCGCACGCCGACGTCGCGCATCGCCTCCATCAGCGCCACCGTGCCGCCGACGTTTGCAGCGTTGTATTCGCGCGGGTAGATGATCGACTCGGGTACTAATACGCGCGCCGCCAGGTGATAGACGCAATCGACATCTTGTAGCAACGTCCACAGCTTGGGTCGGTCGCCGACATCGCCGCGCGTAAACAAGACATCTGTGGAAAGGGCTTGCGGATTGCCGGCTGAAAGATCATCCAGGCCGCGCACCTGGTGACCTTCACGCGCCAGGTAATTACATAATTGCGAGCCGAGAAAGCCGGCCGCGCCGGTGACTAAAAAATTCATGGTGAGTTCACGCTCCGCAAGAATTATACACGACCCCAGGGCTGCGACGGGGAGGATTGCTGGGTGACATTAAACGAATCCTAACCAGCGCCGGAAGGCGCAATGGTAAAATGACCTTCTATGTGGAAGATGTATCGATACAGGGCAGGTAAAATCATCCGGTATGGCTGGCGCGTATTGGCGGCGTTGACTCTATTGGCCGCCATGCTGTCTTTTAGCAACGCCAATCCTGGCGGCGCGTACGAACGCGCCCGCGTCTTCACGCGCGGCGTTGAATTCGATTATATCGGCTGGACGGTTAGCGCCTTGCGTCTGAAAATTTTTGAGGCGGCGCTCGATACCAGCAGCTATCTAACGCCGGATTTGCGCAAGCAATCCGTGTTCGATTACCTTTCGCTGGTGGCCCAGATTCAGAAAGTCAATCGACAGATCACCCAGGTGTACGCCGACCCAGGCGTTGCTGATCCGCAGCAAGCCTCGCAGCCATCACGGGATGATTTGCGCAGACTGGAAAAAAGACGCCAGCAGGTCGCCCCTCTGGCGGAGGCGATTTTGCAAAGCCAGGTGAGCTATGTGGTCGGACAGTTAGGGCTGACCGTGGGCGGGCAACCCATTCCGCCGGTGCTTTACCACGCCACGCCGCTGCCCCTGGCGTTGATCATCAGCCCTCGCCACGAGATTCGCCAGGAGGCCAATCTCTCGCTGATTCCCGATTTGGAAATCGACCAACGGGCTGCGCTGGAAGATCGCATCGACCAGGCTTTGGATGTCTCCTCGCTGGTGGTGGAGATTGGCGGGGTGGGGGCCTATCCGAGCATGATCTACCAGACCAGCGATCTGGTGTGGTTGAGCGAAGTGATCGCCCACGAGTGGGTGCACAACTGGCTGACATTGCGCCCCTTGGGGATGAACTACCTGACCAGCCCGGAACTGCGCACCATCAACGAGACGGTGGCTTCGATTGCAGATCAAGAGATCGGACACGCCGTGCTGGCGCGTTATTACCCCGAGCTGCTGCCGCCCGAAACGCCCGCCGCTCCTCCCGGCGCCCCGCCGCCGCTGCCCGTTGCACCGGTTTTCGATTTCCGCTATGAAATGTACCTGACGCGTGTCCAGGTGGATGAATTACTGGCTCAAGGCAAGATCGAGGAGGCAGAGGCCTACATGGAGCAGCGCCGCCAGGTATTCTGGGAAAACGGCTATCGCCATTTGCGAAAACTGAACCAGGCCTACTTTGCTTTCCATGGCGCCTACGCCAGCCAGCCCGGCGGCGCAGCCGGCGCCAAAGATGTGGTGGGCGAGGCCGTACGGCAGTTACGCGCCCAGAGCGCCAGCCTGGCTCAATTCTTAGAGCGGATTTCTTGGGTGACTTCGTTCGAGCAGCTTCAAGCTTTGATCGAGCCTTAGGATAAAACCCTTGACTTGGAGTTAACTCCAGGTGTTGTACTGTTTTCAAGAGGTGAGACGTTGAAGATTTCTGAAGTGAGTGGACAATACAATATTTCGCAAGATACTCTGCGCTACTATGAGCGGAACGGCCTGATACCGCCTGTTAATCGAAGTCTAAGTGGAGCTGAAAATGGAAAAACGTCAACTTGGTAAAAGCGGCCTGGAAGTATCGGCCCTCGGGCTGGGCTGCATGCGGATGAGTTTTGGCGACAAGCCAAGCGACAAACAGGAGATGATCGCATTTATGCACCAGGCGGTCGAGCGCGGCGTGACATTTTTCGATACGGCGGAAGTGTACGGGCCGTTCACCAACGAGGAACTGGTCGGCGAAGCGCTGGAGCCGTTTCGTGGGAAGGTAATCATCGCCACCAAATTTGGCTGGAAGCACGGAGAGAATGGGCCGCATCCCAGCGTCGGTGTGGACAGAGCCGCCCTGAGCAGATTAAGCGCGTGGCTGATGCTTCGCTCAAACGGTTGCGGGTCGAGGTGATAGACCTGTTCTACCAGCACCGGCCCGACCCGAACGTGCCGATGGAAGACATAGCTGGGGCGGTGAAGGATTTGATCCAGGCAGGCAAAGTCAAACATTTTGGACTTTCAGAGGCCAATGCCGAACAAATCCGCCGCGCTCATAAGGTGCAACCCGTCGCGGCTCTGCAAAGCGAATATTCGATCTGGTGGAGAAACATCGAAGCGGAGATTCTACCAACCTGCGAGGAACTCGGCGTTGGCGTTGTGCCTTACAGCCCGCTGGGGCGCGGCTACCTGACCGGTAAGATTGACGAGAACACCACCTTTGATAGTTCTGACATTCGCAGCCGCAACCCGCGCTTTAAGCCGGAGGCGATTAAGGCTAACCGGGTGGTGATCGAGCTACTGGAACGGATTGCCGCGCAAAAGGGCGCTACCCCAGCCCAGATTGCCTTGGCGTGGCTGCTGGCGCAAAAACCCTGGATCGTTCCCATCCCCGGCTCGCGCAAGCTCGAGCGTCTGGATGAAAACCTCGGGGCAGCAAACATTGATCCATCGCATCGACTTAACAGCCTGGCCCATTAACAGATCATATGCAAGAGGAGATTAACGGATTCTATCGCCTCTCAGATTCATCTATTTGAATGCCAATAAGAATGCAAAGATTCATTGAGGAATCTTCACGATACTGAGAGGATAGACTTTGCAAGCGCGACAGCCCGGCTGGCATCCGGGGCATAGCCATCCGCTCCGATCTGGTGGGCGTAAGCTTCAGTCACAGGTGCGCCGCCGATCATGATCTTGATCTGGTCGCGAACACCGGATTCCTTGAGGGCATTGATGGTGGTATTCATGGATGGCATGGTCGTGGTTAACAAAGCCGACATGGCCACAATCCCGGCATTTGTTTCACGAACAGCAGAGACAAACTTATCCGGGGCGACATCAGTGCCCAGGTCCACGATCTCGAATCCAGCCCCCTCCAGCATCATGGCGACTAAGTTCTTACCGATGTCGTGCAGATCACCTTTGACCGTGCCGATGATGACTTTACCTGAAGATTTAATATCCGCTTCCTTGAGGGCAGGTTTGAGCAGGGCCATCCCGGCCTGCATGGCCCGGGCAGAGATCAGCATTTCGGGGACGAAGTATTCGCCTTCTTCAAAGAGATGGCCTACCTCGGCCAGAGCTGAAACCATGCCTTCGTTTAGAATGATTTCAGCTGGAATGCCGGCTGTAATCGCTGCTTTGACTTTCTCTTGTACAACTTCGCTTTGACCTTCCATTACTGCTGTGTGGATATCCTTGACGAGAGTTTCCATTTACCACTCCTTACAAATGATATTTTTGATAATGATGATAAGTACGTTTTTAGAATCCTGCCAAACCTTGATACTCATCGATTGATTCCATTCACGTTTAGCATGGTGGTCGTCGTCAAGGCCGACATGCAGAGGATCTGTACACCTCCCTGAGCTGCTTTTACAAACGCATCCGGCACGATATCCACGCCAAGATCACGAACTTCGCAACCGTCTCCCTCCAGCATCATGGCAACCAGGTTTTTGTCGATATCATGCAGGTCACCTTTGACCGTGCCGATGGCCACCTTGCCAGCTGATTTGGACTCCCCCCTCACAAGATGTGGCTTAAGAATACGCAGACCAGCCTGCATGGCGTGTGCTGCAATTATCATCTCTGTGAAAAATTCACCATTCTCGAAACGGCGACCTACTTCACGCCGGGCCCATGCCTCTTTAGGGCGTGGCCAACAACACCGCTTCGCGCTCGGCGACGTAGCGGTGCACCGCTTCCGCGACGGGCTCGGCAACGACCGTGACCATTGGCTGCCCCAGCAGGAGATGACGCTCGGGCGCCCCGTAAGACAGTGCCCCAGTGCGCAGGTCCAGCAAGCCGGCTGCGCCGCCCAGGATCACGGGCGTTCCGGCGTTGACGAGCTGGGCCAGGGTCAGGATGAACAGATCCTCGGCCAGGTGCTGCACGACAGTGCCAATTAGAGCCAGCGGCGAAGTGCCGCCGGCCATCGGGCAGGCGGCGGCGATGATAGGGATCTTGCGCTCTGCCGCGAACTGCATCACCTGGGAGGTGTCCTCGTCAAACTGCAGAGGGCTGGTAGGCGACACAACCATTGTAAGCGGCGGCCGAGCCGCCAGGTCCTGGTCCGACACGACAAGCTGCATGAGATCATACCAGAGCTGCGCCTCCTCCAGGTTTAGCGGTGCGGCCTGGTTGTGCTTGTTGCTGTTCAGAACCACAACTTTGGCAGTGTGCAGGAGCTGGACGGGGGAAGGCAAATCGCGGGCGAAGCAGACAGGGCCGACGATGTTGACTTCCGGCATCGCCTGACCCAGCCGGACAAAGTCGATTGTATCCTTGAGCAAGGATGGCCGGAGGCGTGTCGCTTCATAGTCGACGACGTTAACGGCTTCGGCATAGGTGGAGAGGTGGCAGTAGCCATGTTCGAGGGGCAGCACGTCGCCATTGCGCCCAAAAAGTCGGATTTGGCGGGGGGCAACCTGTAGCGCCCAACGCACCATCTCGGCTGGCAGGCGTACACGCCGGTCGTCCACGGTCGCGCCGTGGCGTCGGGCCAGGTCACAAAGGACGCTATTGTTGACCGTCATCCCCACGCGCTCCATGACTTTCAGGGCTTGCACTTCGACCCGCTCGATGTCGCTCTCGCTTAGAATCCGGGCATTGATCTGCATCTTCTTCTCCTCTGGCATTCAGGCGTGATATTGACCTTCTCTAAACCGTCTGGTTTAGTATAGACAGCAATCCAGTTATTATGGTGAATAGTATCGAAATATGCAATACCGTCTGCATTTTTGATTCAATGTCTTCTGGTCAGACTGACAAAGAAGACTAAATTCGTAGAAATAAGGTTTGTTAATTCAGGTCCTATAATAACCTACCCTAACCCGATTGTCAATACTGCGGAATATATTGACAGGAAGTCGATAATATGGTATAAAACGAGCATCTTAATATAACCGTAATAAAAAGTTTTCAGAGAAACTATATTGGTCATAATGCAATCCCGATTCACCTGCTCTTCGCCCATGATCTGATTGCCTCATGCCTTAAGTGGTCCGACAGCTTACTGCAATCTGGTCAACTTCTATCTAATCTGCCGGACCTGGGAACGGGTTGACTATTTGTGGAATGCAGATCCTGGGCACCTGCTACTGGCTACTGCGAAGGTAGTGCAACAGGTCTGCGAGATGAGCCGGGTGTGTAGGTAGTGCTTGGTGGGTCTGGCTCGTCGAACTGTCGAGCGAGACGTGGCATATGGCCGCGGTTGGATTGGGTTGTGGTTTCCAACGTGCATCGTATGTTGATGCTTTGATTAATCGGTGGGGCTGGTGTAGTAAGTTGCGAAGCGGTCTTTCTCCACTGAGCCAAAATGACGCTGCGGATGAGCCAGCCGCCCCAGGCACAAGGAGGCGAGATGCCATGCAAATCGGCTATTTCGATGTAAACACTCTATTTGGTGTGTGGCCCAAGCGTCCGGCTGACATCGCTTTGCCCACATTGCTGCAACGCTTGCGCGACCACCACATCACGCGTGCCTGCACCCTGTCGGCGGCCGGGATTTTCTATGATTTCGTCGAAGGCAACGCCGAGACTCTTGCGGCGGCGGCCGCTCACCCCGAACTGGTCCCCATTGGTACGGTCAACCCCTGTCGCTGGCTGGGTTGCCTCGATGAGGCTCGGCGCTTGATTGACCAGGGAGTGAAGTTGTTCCGCTTCTTCCCGCAGTACCAAGAGTGGCATATCAGCCAGGCGCCTTTCCGCAAGCTCCTGCGCACGGTGCTCGCGCCAGCCGGCGTGACGCTCGTTCTGCCAGCTGAGTTGGGCTTCACCACCATTGGCGACATGGCAACGGATCTGCCCAACGCCATCATCGTCGAGTCATTCAAATATGCGTTCCTATCCGAGGCCATTGTCGTCATGCAAGAGCGGCCAAATGTCTATGTCGAGACGCATATGATAAATTCCCCGAATTGGGTTGAGTTGCTCAAGGCCGAGGTCGGGGTCGAGCGCCTGATTTTTGGGTCAAATGCTCCGCTGGCTTATGTGTCGGCGGCCGTGGCGCAAGTCGAATACGCCCCCATCTCAGAAGCCGAGAAGAGCCTCATCTTTGGAGGGAACCTACAGCGGGTGCTGGGCTTGCCAGCGGCCGCCTGAAGATCAGCGCGCTGACCTCTTGTGTCGAGGAGACTCCGTGGAATCCAACGAATATTTGCCTATCGAATTAGTCTTCATGCCCTCGTGGTGGCACAAGCACTACGGGATCTGCTTCGATGAGCACTTCTACCTGGACAAGGAAACCCGCCAGCGCAACGAGCAGACGATGAACCAGGCGCTGGTCGAGCGCTTCGGCGAGATCGGGGTGGGCCAGCGCGACTTTGGCCGCCGCCCCGTTATCGGCTCGCAGCATGTGGCAGGCGGCTTCGTGATGCCGGCCCTCATGGGCTGCCAGGTTGTGTTCGCGCCCGGCCAGCCACCCACGCCGCTGGAGGCTCGCCTGAGCGACGAGGCGGTCTGGTGCCTGGAAGTGCCCGACCCGCGCACGACCTGGCCGATGAACCAGCTCCTGGCAGACATGGAAGCGCTGGAAGCAGAGTTCGGCTGGGTGGAGGGCGATTTTGACCTGGACGGTGTCTTCAACCTGGCCCTCACCTTGCGCGGACAACAACTCTTCGTCGACTTCTCGGAGAACCCCGCCCTCGCCCGGCACCTGCTAGCCGTCTGTACCCAGGCCCTGCTGGCAGTGGCCGAGTGCGTCAAGCCTCGCACCGGCACGCTGGCCATTGCCACCAACCGCATGATCACGCATGTGGACCGGAGCCTGTTCCTGCACAGCGATTGTTCCGTGCAGATGCTGTCGCCGGAGACCTACCGGGAATTCCTGCTGGAGCCAGAACTGATGCTGGCTGAGCGGCTGCAGCCCTTCGGCATTCATCACTGCGGGAACAATCTGCACCGGCATGCGCCGGTCTATGCCCAGGTGCCGGCGGTCTTCTTCGATGTCGGCTGGGGATCGGACCTGAGAGCGGCCCGGCGCGCCCTGCCCGAGGCGTTCTTCAGCCTGCGGCTCAATCCGGGGCGGCTGCTTCAGGGCACGCCGGCCGACGTCGCCGCAGACACGGAGAATCTGCTCGGCAGCGGCGCACCGCTTGAGCGGGCGGGCCTGTGCTGCATCAATATGGACGCCGACACGCCGGACGAGAACGTCTGGGCCATGTTTGAGGTCGTGCAGCATTACCGGCGCTATGGCGCCTGAACGATGTCATGTTCATCAACCGTCTTCTATTCGCAAAGGAGCAGCATGCTATGAAAGTCAGAGCCTTGAAGCTACACGACGAACAATATGGCAGCCAGTGGTGTGACGATGTCGAAGATCACTGGGAGTATGACCAGTTCAAGGCCGCGCCGGCCTGGCGCCAGTACTGGATCAGCTTTGACAGCCTCTACTACCATGCTCCCGACGACCGGGTCTACCTGGGCATCACATCGTTTGACGCGGATATCTTCCACGCCTACGACCGGCAGACCGGTCAGTTCCTGGACCTGGGCTACAACCGCATCGCTCATCCCCAGGACGCCAAGTTCCACCGCTCGCTGGTGCGATGGGACACGGACGGCTGCCTGTATGGTGCCATTGCGCTGCTGCACGACATCGACCGTTACTGGGAGGCGCCGGGCGGCGCGATTGTGAGATACGACCCCGCCACCGGCGCACTGGAAAAGGTGGGTATTCCCCTGGCGCACATCTACATCCAGTCTATCTGCCTGGACCAGGCGCGCGGCGTGATCTACGGGCAGGCGTTCACCCCCGAGCGCCTGTTCAGCTTCGACTTGAACACGCGCCAGTCCACGGACCTGGGGCCCATCAGCAGCGGCATGGCCATGGCCCAGGGTGAGACGGTGGAATTGGATGATGAGGGCTGCGTGTGGTGCGGCTGGCATGTGACCCGCGCCTGGCAGTCCGATCCGGGCGTGGACAGCCACCGCCTGGCCAAATACGACCCCCGGACTGGCCGCATCCACTATCTGGACGCCGGTCTGCCCCGGCCCGATGGCAAGTATGGCACCGTCAAGGTGGAAGGGCTCTTCAACCTGGGGGCGGGCTGCCTGCACGCCAGCGGCGCCAACGGGTCGCTGTTCCGGGTGGATACAAAGACGGGCCAGGGTACGTACTTGGGCACCCCCATCCCCGACCGGCCCAGCCGCCTGGCGTCGCTGCGGCTGGGGCCCGACGGCAAGGCCTACGGGGTCACCGGCCGTGCCGGCAAGTGTGAAGTGATCTGCTTTGACCCGCGCAAAGATACCTGGCAGTTGCTCGGCCAGGTGGTGGATGGTGACGAGCCGTGCTGGCAGGTGCACGACGTCTGCATCACGCCGGACGGCACGCTCTATGCCGGCGAGAACGACCACCCGCGCCGCAGCGGCTATCTCTGGGAGATCCGGCTGTAGCCGGCAGGAGGGCAGCGATGGAATTTTTCTTCACCCTACAGGTGGACTGCGAGTCTACCCAGCGGACCATTGCCAACCCGGGCCTGGGCGAGATCCTGGCCGAAGCCGGCCTGAAGGCCACCTTTGTGGTGATCCCGCCGGACCTGAAAGCGCACGGCGCGATCTATCACGAGCTGGAGGCCCAGGGGCACGAGGTCGGCTGCACACGCACCCGGCAGAGCAAGGGTACGAGGAGTTCCTGGGAATGTACGGCTTTGAGGACCAGCGGCGCATCATCGGCGAGCGGGTGGAAAACCCGGCGGTGATATTGGGCCAGCTGTAAGGCAGCCTGCTAACCCCAGCCGAAGTGGAGGCGACCCATGAGTTTGACCGCCTGACCGGCACGCCCACGCCGCCGGGCGACGAAACACCGGTGGCGTCAGCCATCGTGGCGGTGTTCGACGACTTTTTCCGGGCGCTGACCAAGATCAGCGAAGCGGTATAGGCCAACCTGGTCGGCTTGGGAGCCAGGATCAACGAAAGGACGGTCATAATCCTATGCTTGACATGACAGCGCCATGCATTGACGTGCACTGCTACCACGGCAAGTGGAGTTTTCCTATCATCGAGCTGACGACAACCGACGTGCTGGCGCTCATGGAGCGCGCGCACGTGGAGAAGGCCATCCTCATGTCGGCGCGGGCCATCCAATATGACCTGGTGGGCGGCAATGCCGAGCTGGCTGCCGCCATTGCGCCGCACCCGGGCCTCTACGGCTACGTCTACATCAACATGCACTATCCCGAAGCCTCCCTGGCTGAAATGGAAAAGTACTTGTGGTCCGACAAATTCGTGGGCGTCAAATATCATGGCGAGTATTCCCGCGCCAACGCCGCCGCGCCCGAGAACCGCGAAGCTTTCGACCGGCTGGAAAAGGTCTACCGCAAACCGCTCCTCATCCATTCCTGGGGCCTACCCGAACACGGCAACGTCACCGCCTACAGCCTGCCCAGCCAGATTCTCGAGCTGGCCTGCGCTCACCCCTCCCTGAAGATCGTCATGGGCCACATGGGTGGGACGGTGTGGATGGATGGCATCCGGGCGGCTGAGCAAGCGCCCAACCTCTACCTCGACACCACCGCCTCGTATGCCGATCAGGATAAGGTGGCAGCCGCTGTGCGGGCGCTCGGCGCTGAGAAAGTCCTCTTTGGCTCAGGCGCCACTGAGGGTAGTCTGTTCATGCAAAAAGCCGCTATCCTCGACGCCGACATCACCGACGACGAGAAACATACCGTGCTCTACGGAGCAGCCCAGCAGGTTTTTGACCTCTGACGCAATCATGGTTCCCTTGACTCTGGCTTTCTTGCGACAGGCATATCCTGTGCAGGGTCGACCAGGCCACCCACGGTGCGGGGGAAACTGTAGTGGTGAGACCAAGCCCCCCGCTGCGTCTCGCCGTGCGTGAGCCGACGTGCGCCTTCATCATCTGTTACGGCATGACCGGCCCGGTCGGCTATGAAAACCCAGCCTTTTATTGAAGATGTTATTATGCAATCTAATAAAAGTTATCAGGAATTACTCCATTTATGGCCGATAAGCGCAAGAGAGTACGCGATTCATTTGGGCAAAACGGCATACTTAATATTAGTGTTGACAGAAGTATGGGAGCTGTGATAAACTATTCACTAGTTCCCAAGGTGTTGTAAAACCCTACTCAAGTATCTGCAAAAAAGCTTCTATATAAACGTTCTCAAGGAGATGGTCAGATGAAAGTGTCCTTACTCGCACGGAGTTTAACTGCTGTCTTGCTCATCGCACTAATGACCAGTTGTACCGTCACGCCGCCGGCTCCGCCGACCGTCGCCCCTTCGGAGGTGCCGCCGACCGTCGCCCCTTCGGAGGTGCCGCCCACCACTGCGCCGTCCGCGGAAACGGTCGAGATCAAGTTGATGCATCAATTCACCGAGGGCTCAAAAGCCCAGCCTCTCCTGGTGGAATACACAGAGAAGTACATGCAGGCGAACCCCAATATCAAGGTCACCTGGGATTGGGCAGGCTGGGAGCAGTACGATCAGAAAATGCAGGCCAAAATCGTTGCTGGAGACCCGCCCGACGCGGTTTGGAACTCATCCCCCCTCATGGCCGTGTATGCGCGCGAGGGGTTGCTGCAGCCAATCGATAATGCCCTGAAGGAGCAGAACTTCGAGGACGATGCGGTCTGGGCTGACACCTTTTTGCCCGGACTGCTCCAGCAAGCCTATGTCCAGGACGCATCTACAGGACCTGGTTATTATGCGGTTCCGACAGACATGCATATCTCCGGCATCTTATATGACAAAGATATGTTAGCGCGGATGAACCTCCAGGCGCCGCAGACCTGGGCTGACGTCCTCAACCTGGCGGAGAAATTCAAAGCCGCAGGGATCAGCCCATTCGCCCAAGACGGCGGCTACACTCCCTATAACTTCCGCGTCTTTATGTACCTGGCCATCCGCATCGGCGGCGAGACAGCCTTCTACGATACGGCCCTTCACAAGGAGGGGTTCACGTGGAAAGACAACCCGGACTGGTTGAAGGCGGCCCAGGAGTTCCAGAACCTGACGACCAAGTATTTCCAGCCTGGCTTTCTCGGTTCTCAGTGGCCGGCCGCACAGACCGAGTGGGCCAACGGCAAGGCGGCGATGATGATCATCCCTACCTGGCTGCCAAGCGAAATGTTGGGGACAAACGTGGACAATATGAATATCGGCATCGTGCGCTTCCCAGCCTATGCTGGCGGAAAAGGCGACCAGACCGCTACTGAACTCAAGTTCAACGGCTTCGGCGTACTCAAACAGTCGCGTCACCCCAAGGAAACTCTGGACTTTCTCAAGTACCTGAGCAGCCGCCAAGTCCAAGAGGTCAGCGCCGCTGAGGCCGTGACGCCGTCGCCCATCGTTGGGGTGGCGTTGCCGGCGCAATTGAGCGACGTCAAAGGCATGCTGGCTGACAACCCTAAGATGATCCCCATGCAGAATGGCATCGAGAGCGACGCGCCGGAATGGATGGC
The DNA here is from genome assembly GCA_020061105.1 of Anaerolineales bacterium. Taxonomy (GTDB): domain Bacteria; phylum Chloroflexota; class Anaerolineae; order Anaerolineales; family UBA4823; genus JAGUYW01. Next base: position 21,158 of record JAGUYW010000014.1, read on the forward strand.
CAATGTCGCCGAGCCGCTCATTGGGCAGCTAGCGGATGGGACCCTCACCCCAGAGAAGTTCATCGCTGAGTTGCAAGCTCAGTCTGACGCCTTCTACACCAAATAGTAGAGTAGCATCAAGTTGGGTGGGGCCAAGCCCTTGGCCGGCCCCACCCAACTTGATCTTTTTTCAGACCAAAGCATGCAGACAATCTCGAGTGGACGCCGCAAGGGAAGGGGTATCATTGTAGCCTTCCTCGTTCCGACGATCCTGGTCTATCTGGTTTTGTTCGTCTATCCCAGTCTGGAGTCTCTCCGGCTTAGCCTCTACGACTGGAAAGGAATCAACCCGGATAATGCCCGTTTTGTTGGTTTCGCCAACTTCGTTGAGGCGGCGCAAGATCGGTGGGTTGGCGTCTCGCTGCGGAATATGGCCTTGATCATCAGTCTGGGTGGCGCCCTGCTGTTTCCGCTGGCGTTGCTGTTCTCGGCGGCGCTGCTAAACGACCGGATCAAGGCCAAGACCCTATTTCGCACCCTGATTTTCTTCCCATATATTTTGTCCGGTCCAGGGGTGGCTCTGTTGTGGACCTTCATCCTTAACCCAAGCTTCGGAGCCTTGAACGGCCTGCTGCGTCTGGTAGGGTTGGGCGCGTTGGCTCAGCCCTGGTTGGGTCAATCGGCCACCGCCCTCGGGGCCATCATCTTTGTCTCTGTCTGGTGGTCGATTGGCTTTTATATGTTGTACCTGTTGGCCGGCATGCAGGCCATTCCAAGCGAGATCTATGATGCCGCCCGAGTAGATGGCGCGGATGAGGGCCAGTTGTTCTTCGGCATCACACTGCCACTCCTGCGCGATTTTCTGGCCGTGGCGGTGGTCCTATGGATCATTGAAGGCCTCAAAACCTTCGCCGTGGTCTTTCTGCTCACGCAGGGTGGACCTTCCAACCAGACTCAGGTGCTCACCACCTATATGATGCGGATGGCGTTTCAGACTTCCGGCGCTCCAATCATGCGTCTGGGTTACGGTTCAAGCATCGCCGTGATCCTGCTGGTCCTGGTTGTGCTGGCTGCGCTGCTGTTCTTCAGACTCTCTCGGGAGGAAGCCATTGAATACTGATCCGCTTGACAACAGTTGCGTTGCTCCGCTTCGGTCTGCAAGCATGGGGCAGACGGTTGCCAGCGTCCGTATGCCGGTGGTCCCCCAAAGGACTTGCGCAAGCAAACGGCGCACTCGAAGGGAAGGCCCCTGGAGACAGGAGACAGCACATGGTAGCTACTCCCTCTGACGCTCCGGCTATCCCGACGCCCCTCCGCACCCGCATCGGGCAGCCCTTGGCTTACACATTGATCTATCTGGTACTGATCCTCTGGTCGGGCCTCTCCCTGTTTTGTCTGCTCTGGGTATTAGCCAACTCTTTTAAGACCAATCAAGAACTGTTCGCCAATGCCTGGGCCTTGCCGGCGAACCTGCAATGGGCCAACTATCTGAAGGCCTGGCAGAAGACCCACATGGACCGCTTTCTTCTGAATAGCGTTGCAGTGTGCGTGGGTGCTGTGACGCTGACCGCCGCCCTGGCAGCCATGAGCAGCTATGTGCTGGCCCGCTTCAGTTTCATAGGACGCCGCCCGATCCTGGTCATCTTGCTGGCTGGGCTCGCCATCCCGATGCAACTGATCACAATCCCGCTCTTCTTGCTGTTCACGCAATGGGGACTGATCAACTCGTTGCCGGCCCTGACCTTGGTGTACGTGGCGATCTCGCTGCCGTTCAGCATCTTTGTCCTAACTGGGTTCTTCCGGACCGTGCCACGCGAACTTGAGGAGGCGGCGGTGCTGGACGGCGCCAATGAGTATCAGGTCTTCTGGCAGATCATGCTGCCCCTGGTGCGACCCGGCCTAGTCACGGTGAGCATTTTCAACTTCCTCAACATCTGGAACGAATACCTGCTAGCCTTGATGCTGTTGAACAAACCAGAGAATATGACGGTGCCGATGGGCCTGTATTTTCTGCGCGTGACTCAGGGTGCCGCCTCCGATTGGGTCAGCATGATCGCGGGGCTGGTAATCGTCCTGACGCCCACCTTTATCTTTTTCCTCATCTTCCAGAATCGCATCGCGGGCGGATTGACAGTGGGTGCGCTCAAAGGCTAGGAGGCTATATGGAGCATCTGACACTATCCGGTTCGCCATTCGAGATCGGTGTACAACACGGCCTTGCCCTGCAATACCTAATTCCGCGCGTCATCGAGCAGATGAGGGAGCCGCCTGAGGCTTTTGTGCCAGCCCGCACGCAGGTACGCCAGGCCATTCTGGTCAGCGTCGAACGTCGTACACCAAACCTCGTTGAAGAACTGCGGGGTATCGCGGCTGGTGCCGGCTTGCCCACCGAGGCAGTGTTGGATCTTAACTTGCTCTACGATCTCGCGCCCAACGGCGTGTTGGGTCCAACCCATTGCACCGCCATTGGTCTACCGAATACGACCGAAGGACCTCTGGTCGCCAAGACGGATGATGTCGCACTGGCAGAGCGCTCGTTTGAGACGATGTTCCGCCTCCAACCGCAGGAAGGTTATTCATCACTTCACTATGCTTATGCCGGTACAGTCTGGAACCAGGGAGGTTTGAACTCGGCGGGCTTGGCGATTGCAATGACGGGCCTGCCGCCCATTGGGCCACGACGCCCAGACGGGCTGCCCTCGCTCCTGTTCCTGCGCCTGGCGCTGACGTGCTGTGCCACGGTGGCCGAGGTTCTGACTCTGGCGGGCAACCAGCCTTTATGCAGTTGGGGCTGCACACTAACCATGGCTGACCTGACGTCGGGCGACATCACCGTCGTGGAAGACACTCCCTGGCGTCAGGCGATACGGCGTGAGAATTGTCAGCCAACCGTGCGCACCAACCATCCCGAATTCGTAGAGGATCAGGAGCTAGCCGCCCAAGTTACGCCAGCTGAGGAGTCACTTGCCACGGCGGAGTTTAGGGCCAATAGCCTGGCGCGGGCTGAGCGGGCCCGCTATCTGACAGCTCAACTTCCACGCTCATCGTTCGGCCTGAAGCAGTTGCTGGCCGACCACGCCACCCCCGGCGGAGTCTGCCAGCATGGTGCCGCCGGACTACATACTTCGATTGCCATGATTATGCTGCCCCAGCAACGTGTTTTGATGGCGGCTGAGGGCTATGGCTGCGAGTCTTATGTCGAATATACCCTGTAGTGTGCGTGCGATGATATAATATCCAACGGTTCCAACCCGCGCGAAGCGCCCATGCCAAAAGCCGAAACCAAGCCGCCCTACCCCTTTTCGCCCATTACCTGCGCCATGCAGGTGGAAGGGCTAGGCTCGTTTAACCTGGACGAAAGCGGCTATATCGCTCAGAGGCGAGCAACTCACGGGCCATGGTTCCCGTCCACCTCCTAGAGGACAACTCATGACGCGCAACCAACCGATGACTGCTGATACCCAGTGGGTGCGACGCGTGAATCGCGATGCAGTTTTCAAGCTGTTGATCGAGCGCGGGCCTATCTCGCGCACTGCCTTGGCCCGCCTCACCCACCTTACACCAGCGACCGTTTTCTCTATCGCTGATGAACTCGTCCAGCAAGACCTGGCCCAGGAGCACAGCATTGGCCACTCTATCGGCGGTCGGCGCCCGATGCTCTTCAAGTTCAACCCCACAGCCTACGCCGCCATCGGCGTCAACATCCGCAGCAGTCAAGTGACCGGGGTCGTAGCGTACCTGGATGGCAGTATCTGTTTGACCGCGACACGCACCTATCGGGTAGACTCCACCATCCAAGTATTGTCATTGACGAACGAGGTGATTGGCGAGTTGATCGCATCCGCGCCAGTACCGCCGGACCGGCTGGCTGGCATCGGCCTGGCTGTCCCAGGCCTGGTCGATGTCGAGCGCGGGCAAGTGATCGAGTCGGTTAACTGGGGCTGGAAGGACCTTCCGCTGCGCAACCTGTTGGTGGAGAAGTTCAGTCTGCCCGTTTGTATTGACGAGGACGACAATGCACTAGCGATCGGCGAGGGGCTCTTTGGCGCTGGCCGGGGCACATCGAACATCGTGTGCATCAAAGTTGGCCGGGGGCTGGGGGCGGGCATCATCATTGGCGGTACGCTCCTCCGGGGGGCGGACAACACGGCGGGCGAAATCGAGCACATCCTGGTGGCCCCTGAAGGACCGCAATGCTACTGCGGCAACTATGGCTGTCTAACTCGAATGGCCTCGACCTCAGCAATTATCAGCCAGGCCATCCGGCAACTCAAGCAGGGCGCGGCTTCGGTTTTATTGGAGATGGCCCACGGCGATCTGGACCAGATCACGGTGGGCATGATCGGCGAGGCAGCCAGTGCAGGCGACGCCTTGGCCACCCAGGTGATTGAGCAGGCAGGACGCTATCTCGGCATCGGCATTGCAGCGCTAGTCAGTTTCCTCAACCCGGATATGGTAATCCTGGGAGGCGGCGTGATTCGCGCCGGTACCCCCATACTTGAGCCTATCCGGCGCATCGTACGCCTGCGCACGTTGACCACCGCCGGCCAGCGCGTCCAAATCGTACCGGCAGGGCTTGGCACCGAGGCGCCCGCCATCGGCGCGGCCGCGCTGGTCATGATCCAGCAAGGCTTGCTACCCTCCAATCTCCTAAAATTAAGCTGAGCCCGCCGCCGGGGCTGTGGTCACAGATTGATGACACCCGAAGTTACCTCTTACAAGACCATCTGCCCCTGGCGTTGATCATCAGCCCTCGCCACGAGATTCGCCAGGAGGCCAATCTCTCGCTGGTCCCTGATTTGGAGATCGACGAGCGGGCTGCGCTGGAAGACCGCATTGACCAGGCTTTGGATGTTTCCTCGCTGGTGGTGGAGATCGGTGGGGTGGGAGCCTATCCGAGCATGATTTACCAGACCAGCGATCTGGTGTGGTTGAGCGAAGTCATCGCTCACGAGTGGGTGCATAACTGGCTGACTTTGCGACCCCTGGGGTTGAACTACCTGACCAGCCC
>JAGUYW010000037.1 GCA_020061105.1 Anaerolineales bacterium
CGGCGGCGGAGGCGGTGGGGGCGGCGCTGAGGTGGGTGTGCAGGCGCAGCCGCAGACCGAAGTGCTGCCAGAACAGGCCCCGGCTCCCAAAGAAGGCCCCAGTGTTGAAGTGACCCCCCTATCGCCCAGCGCGACCCAGGCGGCTGATGCGGTTGCCCTGGCGCCGCCGGCGGAGACTGAAATGTCTGTGCTAAGCGACCAACCCCAGGAACCACAACCCGTTCAGAGCGTCTGGGGCGGCCCGCTGCTGCGCATTTTCCAGATTCTATTGGCATTATTAGCCATCGGCGCTGGCCTGGGCGCCTGGCTGGTGAAGCGTTCGGAGCGTTTCTAGGTTCCCGGTTGGTAATCAGCATTTTCTCGATCTATGGCCCTTCTTTTGGATGAAATCAATTATTGCCCACGCTGCGGCGCGGCGGTTACGCTAACGCAGCGTTTTGGTCGCCAGCGTCCGGTTTGCCCACAGTGTGATTGGATTTACTTCGCCGACCCGAAAGTGGCTGCCGCTGCCCTGATCTTTGACGAAACCGGCAGGGTGCTGCTGGTGCGGCGCGCTAACAGCCCTCAGCGCGGCCTGTGGACGCTGCCGGCTGGTTTTGTCGACGCTGGCGAAGACCCGGCCCAGGCGGTGCAACGGGAGTGCCTGGAAGAAACAGGCTTGCGGGTACAAATTACTGGGTTAATCGATGTGATCGCCGGTCAGGAGCACCCGCGCGGAGCGCATATTCTTTTGTTGTACCGGGCGCAGATAGTAGATGGCAAACTGCAAGCTCAGGATGATGTCGATGGGGCTGGTTTCTTTGCGGTGGATGCTTTGCCGTCATTGGCGTTTGATACAACTGCCAGGGTTTTAGCGAAAATTTTACCACCGGGAAATTCTCAAATCTGAGTTTTATGGTAGACTTATGCGAAATGACAAATGCGGCATGCTGGATCGTGCTGCAGTCATTTCCCCTTTTTTGTTGACAATTTATAAGGAGGCATGACCATGAATCGTAAAATTTTTGCCCCGTTTGCATGGCTGCTGGTGTTTGTAATCGTAGTTGGCATCGCCTGTAGTTTTGGGGGCGCCAAAGAAACACCAGAAGAACCCACCGCTGTACCCGACCGGCCCACCAGGGAGCCAATTGTAGAAACGGATGCTACAGCCACTTCTGCGCCATCAGCCTCAGGCGCCGCGAAAACACTGCGAGAGGTGCAAGGGGCGGTAATTCAAATTTTAGGCGTCGGCGTTTACGTGGACCCAGAACGTGGCCCCGTTGAGGGTCGTTGGGGCGGCACTGGTTTCTTCATCGATCCCTCCGGAATTGCTGTCACCAACAACCATGTGGTGACCGGCGCCAGCGCGCTGACGGTTTATGTCGGCGGCGACCAGAGCCGTTCGTATGATGCGCGCGTCCTGGGTGTATCGGAATGTAACGATCTGGCGGTCATTCAGGTGGAGGGCGGCCCGTTTCCATACCTCAATTGGTTTGGAGACACCATTGAAGTCGGTCAGGATCTATATATTGCCGGTTTCCCATTGGTTGAGCCAGAATATAACCTGGTCAAAGGAATAGTATCCAAGCTCCGTAAAGAAGTAGGCACCCGTTGGGCAGCTCCGGAAGAAGAACTGGTCTCCGATGCTGGAGCCAACCCGGGCAACTCAGGTGGGCCGATTATCACGCCCGACGGGCAAGTGTTAGGCGTTTTCTATGCTGTCAACCGTTCCACCTCACAGGTCTTTGGCATCCCGCGTGATGTCGCCAGGCCGGTGGTTGACCGCTTGCGCACGGGCGTAAATGTAGACTCGATTGGCGTGAACGGCGAAGCGTGGGCTACATCAGATGGCGGCTTCACCGGTGTGTTTGTCAAATCCGTGCAGCCCGGTTCGCCGGCTGACCGCGCTGGGGTTAAGGCGGGCGATATTATCGCCACTTTGGGCGATCTTGGCATTGCCGAAGATGGCACCATGGCCAGCTACTGCAAGATCGTGCGCAGCCATGGCCCGAACGACACGGTGAACCTGGAAGTTTTGCGTCCGAAATCAGGCGGCGGGATGGATGTGTTGGCCGGGCAGTTGAACGGTCGACAGCTCGAAGTGACTTCGTCCTCTGGCGGTGGTGGGGGCGGGGGCGGCGGCTCGCAGACTGGCGGGAACTATAGCGAGACCTTCGATGATATGAGCAACTGGACCTACTTCATTCTGAATGGAAATCCAGATGGTGTGTCGTTTGCCAATTTTGACAACCGCTTCCGGGTCGATGTCGAGACACAAAATACCTGGTCATATTATATCTACGAGGGCGGCGAATATTCCGATGTGCGAATCGATGTTGAGGTCGAGAACCGCGCCTCAAACACTAATTTTGTCGGAATAATTTGTCGTTATTCAGACAGTGGTTGGTACGAAGCCAATATTCTCAACACTGGCGAGTATTTTATTTATTACTATTCTGGCAAAGCTGGCAGCGGTCAATTGCTCACGATGTATAAAGGCATGACCCGCTTAATCAAGACCGGGCGCAGTATCAACAATTACACCTTGATTTGTGCTGGCGAAGAGCTGGTGCTGGGCATTAATGGCGTTGAGGCTGTGCGCCTGGCGCTGCGGACTGGCGACTTCCCCTTCCTCTCCAGCGGGCAAACCGGATTGTCGGTTTCGACTTCCCGGATCATTCCGGTTGTGATTGATTTCTTGAAGTATGTACTGACTGTGCAGTAAAAGCGGTTCTTCCCGGATTGTAAAGACTTCCGAAGTCGCAACACAGGCTTCGGAAGTCTTTTTTATTCTTCTACGGAAAAGGTCACGCTGCTCTCGTGACTGTTGCCAGCCAGGTCGACGGCGACGACGCGCAAGGTGTGTTGTCCAGGCGTGACTGACCATGAGGCGGCAAAGGGCGGCTGGGTGAATTCATTGAGCAGGCGGTCGTTGACATACACACTGACGCGGCGCAGCCCGATATTATCCTGAGCGTTAATCTGGAAGAGCAGGCGTGATTGGCTGGCAGGCAGGCGCGCCCCGGGAGTGGGAAAAGCGATTTCGACCAGCGGAGGGCGATTGTCGACAGTTACCAGCACAGCGGCGCGTTTCAGGCTCTGGTCGCTTTGCACCACCAGCAGTTGGATGGCGTACAAGCCATCTAACCCATTTGTGTCCCACACGCCCAAGACGCCCTCGGTTACCGGCGAATTTTGCTGAGCGCCAATTTGCAGCCAGCGCTGCGGATTCAGGCCCGCACCGGCTTGCAAGCCGAAAAAGCTGAAATTCTGGCTGCCGGCGCGGCCGCGGATGGTCACCTGGCCTCTCACCACGGCAAACATCGCCGGGCTGTCGATGACGGCTTCCGGCCAGGCGGGCAGTTCAAGTGGAATCGAGTCGTACACCTCGGGCGGCAGACTGTAGCGTTCGCTGGCAGCCCAGCTTTGAGCCTCAGAAGGCAAGATGAAGTAGACCCGCCTTTCAACCAATTCTGGTGGGGTGAAAATGGTTGCCAGACGCCCGGTCTGGCGGTTGACCGGGATGGCCTGGTACAGGCGGTCAGTTTGCACAGGCTCGCTTCCGGCGGCGAAAATCTCTTCCACCACGTTTGGACAATCAGAGGTGGGCAGCATGCCAGAAGGATCGCACACTTTCATGACGCTGACACCAGGCGGCATCTCCCAGTTCTCAACTGGCAGATCGCGCATGACGTATTTCATCATCGCGCCCCACAGGTTCGCCGCAGCAAATGGCAGGGCCTCGGAATCGCCAGCCTGTAGCGCTGCCCCTTGGGCTGGGCCAAGCCACACACCAACTACGCGCTGTGGGATGTAACCCAGCCCCCAGGCGCCCTGTCCGGGACTGAGGCCGAGTTTCGCTGCAGTTGGGCGACCAGTTTCCAGGGGATTGGATTGGCCCAGGCTGGGCCAACGGGCGCTTTCATCGCTCAGGATGTGCGTGAGCAAATAAGCTAATTGAGGCGTCAGAAGTGGCTGAGTTTGCCAGGCGCTCCAATCTAGCCAAACGTTGCCAGCGGCGTCTTCGACGCGCAGCACGCTGCTGGGTTTTAAGACCGGTTTTGGGTCGGGGCGCGCCATGCGACCGGCCACAATTCCCTCATTCGCCAATGCTCCAAAAGCCTGGCTGGCGGACAATAAATCGATTTCCCCCAGCAGGTCGAGGACATTGGATGAAATGGATGGAACAGGCGCATCCGGAGATAGAATCCCCATTTGTTGGGCAGTGCGCCAGGCGTTAGCAACCCCTACCAGCTCCAACACAGATTGGGCAGGCGACAGGTAATCGTTTGCTAAAGCGATGCGCAGGCGTACCGGGCCATGATATTGCCCATCAAAGTTCTGCAAAGCGCCAGGTGTTTGACCGGGAATATCCCATACCAAGGAGGCCGGGCTGAGTCCCCGTGTGAAGGCTGTCAGGTAAATGAATGGCAGGCTGAGTGTGCCTGCCGGATGGGCGGGAAGGGGCGAGCCGGCCAGATCGAGCACTGGAGCGCCAACCAGGGCCAGGATTTGCCCGGAACGCGGGTCGAGCACGACCAGGTTGGCGTTCAATGGACTGGCGATCATGCTTTCATCAGCGCTTGAAGTCAGAAACTCAGCCGCCGGGCAGTCTGGAAGTGTTGTAGAGGACTCGGCCTCTGAGAGGCGGCTTTGCTGGACAAGCCACAGGCAAGCAGCTTGATTTTGTAGATCGGCATCCAGGCTGACGGTAATCTGCAGCCCACCGCGTAATAGACGCCGGCGTGGGATAGTTGTCTCCAGCTGTTGCATCACCAGGTTGTAAAAAGCAGGCTGTTGAGATAAGCCGATAGCGTCGAATGAAAACTGCAGCGGCTGAACTGGCGCCAAGTCGAGTTCCTGGCGAGCGGCGGTCATGCCATCCTGCGGGCTGATCAGGCGATAGGCCAGGGCTTCTTGAATGACGCGCTTCTGGCGCGCCAGCGCCTCCTGAGGAACAGCGAAAGGGTTAAGATTGGGGTCTTCGGCAATGGCAGCCAGCATGGCGGCTTCTGCCAGGCTGAGTTGGCTGGCGGGTTTGTTGAAATACAGGCGCGCTGCAGCATCCACACCAAAGGCCAGGTAACCGTAATCAGCGCTGTTGAGATACCATTCCAGCACTTTGCCACGCCCGTAGCGGGCGGTGATCTGAGCAGCCAGAAAACGCTGGCGCAGTTGGCGCCGCAGGTCATCGGGCTCGCCCGCCAGCAGCAATTCATCCACCAGGCGCATAGCCAGGCTGGGGCGGCGAGCGCGATGCAAACCGGGAATGGAAAAGCCAGGATGCACCCAAAAATCTGGGTCGCTGGCTGCCAGGGTAGCCTGGATGACTGCATTACTGAGGGCGTTTTCTGTTTGCGAGCTTCCAGGTTCAACGTACTTCAGCCATTGTCGCCCCAGGGCGGCTCTATTTTCGATCGTCATGATATGCGAACCGTTGCGGTCGAAAAATTTCGTGGGATGTAAAAGCAAACCGTCCGGCGGTTCCAACAGTTCAGCCAGTTGCTCCGGCGGCGGTAAATTTCGTATGAGATCGGCGTAGGCGATGGCAAGAAAAGCAGCCAGCAATACCAGCGCCAGGCTGAAAATTGTGCTGCACCCCAACCCGAGAGGGTGGTTGGGGCTGCGTTGCGACAGGCGCTGGCGGCGCTGGCGCATGGATAGAATTTGCGGCACGCTGGGCATGTGAGAATTATAGCAGGGTTTAATTGCAATGTTAAATTCTCGGAATTGTGAGCATTCTCAAAAGTGTCATGGTGGGTCAGGTGTTCAAATGTCATGGTTTTATGAGGGAGTAAAAATGATGGTTGTCAGAAAAAAAGGGGATGTTATAATGAAATCACGAATGAGATCGCGAGGTGAGATATGACGATTTCTCCAGTGCAATATCTGGTGGCTGAGAATGGCCAGCGTATTGGTGTTGTACTAAGTTGGGATGATTACCAAAATCTGCAAGCTGGTGTTCCAACAGATCCTGATTTGTTGGTTGGTATGGATAAAGCAGAATTGCAAGCCCTGGCTGATGGGATGTTAGCTTCGCGTTATCAAGTCAGGCTCAGTGAATTGTTAGAACGAAATCAACAGGGTGAACTCGATCAAGTTGAAAAAGCGGAATTGGATAGTTTGATCGAGAAAATTGATGATCTGAACGCTCTCAAAGCGCGTGCAATCCTCACACTAAAACACCTTGAGTAGGGAGGAATATGCCGAAAATTCCGGCAAAATTGCGCGCTCAAATCAGGCAGCGAGATGGCGATCGCTGTGCGTATTGTCATACCCCTGAGGCTTTGACGGTTACTCCTCTTGAGCTTGATCATATTATTCCTCTCAGTGTTGGTGGTCGAACAGAACTTGAAAATTTGTGCCTGGCTTGCCCGGCATGTAATCGTTTCAAAGGTAGCAGTGAAGTAGCGCATGACCCTATAACGGGGGAATATGTCGCCCTTTTTCATCCACTAACGCAACAGTGGGAGAAACATTTTCAATGGCAGGCTGACCAATCAGAAATACATGGTCTGACGCCAGTGGGACGCGCTACAGCCATTGCATTACATTTGAATCGCCCACAGATGGTGCGACTGCGAAAATTGTGGGGTAAAATCGGGCGTTAACCGATACGGGAGGTTGCTTAATGGCATTGTCGACTGGGCAAATGTTGAACAATCGTTACCGGATCGTCAAATTGCTAGGGCAGGGCGGCTATGGAGCGGTGTACCGCGCTTGGGATACCAGTCTGAACGCGCCGTGCGCGGTGAAAGAGAATTTCGAAATCTCGCCAGAAGCAGCTCGGCAATTTGCCAAAGAAGCTTCTTTATTAGCAAACTTGCGCCATCCCCATCTTCCAAAAGTTACGGATCACTTCAGTATTCCCGATCAGGGACAATACCTGGTGATGGAGTACATCGAAGGGCGGGATTTACAAGAACTACTTGACCAATCCGAAAAGCCGTTTGAACCTGATAAAGTGTTGGCCTGGATTGAACAGGTATGCGATGCATTGAGTTACCTGCACAACCGCACTCAGCCAGTGATCCATCGCGATATTAAGCCAGCGAATATTCGTATTACACCGGAAGATCAAGCTGTGTTGGTTGACTTTGGCATTGCCAAAATTTACGATCCAGCCAGTCGCACCAGCACGGCGGCGCGGGCGGTGACACCTGGATATGCACCTTTTGAACAATATGGGCAGCGTTCGACAGATGCTCGCACGGATATTTATGCCCTGGGGGCAACTGCCTATCATTTGCTGACCGGCAGGCGCCCGGTAGACAGCATTGATCGGGTAGCAGGGGAGTCATTGAAACTTCCACGGCAGCTCAACCCGGACATCTCGGAACATGTAGATGAAGCTGTGCAACGAGCAATGGCTGTGATGCCAGAAGAACGCTGGCAGAGTGCGGCAGAATTTAAAAAAGCATTACGCCAACCATCGCAAGTGAATGATAGGGTGACAATAACCCCAGTCGCTTCTCAGTCAGCAGTAACGAAGCCAGCGGTTGAAGGGGTGGTCAGGGCGCAGCCTCGTCCGCTGGCAAAGGCACCCTCGCGCCAAAAGCAACCAGCCAATCAGCTGTGGAAATGGCTGGCTGTGGGGGGGGGAATTTTAGCGATTGGAATGATTTTATTATTACTGGGAGGGGGGATTGGTTTTTTGATGAATCAGGCTGCTACCCAGACGGTTTTGGCGGTCGTTGCACAACCCACCGGTGATTCTCAGCCCACGGGTGTAACCGTACCCACAAAATTGCAGCCTCCACCTACGCATACTGCCAGGCCGGAAGCGCCGGAAGTGTCAGGACAGTATGGAAAAGTAAGCTTGTGGCACGCTTACCAGACCGGCTCGGCTGAAGAGAGCACCCTGGCTGAACTGGTTGCCAACGCCAAGGCCGAGATGCCCGATCTGGAAGCCTTTCACCGGGCGAACCAGGCCAGCGGTTTTACCGTGCTGGCGGTGAATGTCGGCGAGGACCGGGCGACGGTCGAAAGTTTCATCCGGGCAAATGGCTTTGACTTTCCAGTCGCGCTCGACGCCAACTGGGTCGTGCTTGACCAGTACCAGCGCGACAGCCTGCCCAGCTCGTTTTTGATCGGGCCGGACGGCGCACTGGTCAAGGCGTGGCCGCCGGGCGCGCTGTCCCGTGCGATGCTGGAGCAGGACATCACGCCCCTGCTGGCGAGCTGATCGCCCCTTACAATATCCGCGTACAATAGAATAATCAGAATGACCGGCTGCGTTGCAGACAGCCGCTCGCCCCGTCCCTCACGTCCGTCCAGGCCC
>JAGUYW010000030.1 GCA_020061105.1 Anaerolineales bacterium
AAGATCACTCCCGCAGGGCGCGCCGTTTTGGTTGATTTTGGGCTGGCCAAGCGCTACATCCACGGAACTAAAACCAGCTCGGGAGCGCAGGCAGTTACCGAGGGCTATTCACCTTACGAGCAATATGGTAAAGGCGTGACAGATGCCCGCAGCGACATCTATGCCCTGGGAGCAACACTCTACCACCTGTTGACCGGGGTAGAAGCGGTGGAGAGCGTACAACGCGTGGTGCATGACCCACTGCCCTCTGCCAGGAGCCTGAATCCAGCGCTCTCACCTCGTTGTGCTGCGACCATCTACCGCGCCATGCAGATGGATCCCGCCCTACGTTTCCAAAGCGCAAGCGAATTTCGGGCAGCCTTATCCTCCTTGCCACCAGTCCGAACCCGGTTGGCGCGCTGGGCCGTGCCGCTGGGCTTGCTGGTTATCATCCTATTATGTCTAGCGTCCATGACCGGCGCCACGCTGGATCGACTTTTTCCTGAGCCGCCGCTCGCCCTGCGAAGCCCCTCGATTACACCGATCTGGACGCCGCCCCCTAGCAATACACCGCTTCCAGTGATGACAACTTCGATGCCAACGCCTACAGCAACCTGGACAGTCACTCCCACAAGTTCGCCAACGTCCACGCCTTCCCCGACTCCCATCGTTCTCCTATCCCTCCCACCAGAAACAGCGCAGCCAGGAGAGCGCTGGAATTCTTCACAGGATGGCGCTGTATTGATCTATGTGCCGGCAGGAGGTTTTTTGATGGGTTCCAGTGACGATGGCGTCGGCGCGCAGGCGGACGAGAAACCACTGCACCAGGTTATATTGGATGCTTATTGGGTCGACCAGAATGAGGTCACCAACATCATGTTTGCCCATTTTGTCAATGCAACCGGTCATATCACAGATGCTGAGATGCAGGGAAAAGGGTTTTCATTCATCGATGGAGCCTGGCAGGAGGTGAGTGGCGCAGATTGGCGACACCCGCAGGGCCCGGGGAGCAGCCTGGTTGGGGTGGATAACCATCCGGTGGTCCTGGTAAGTTGGAATGACGCCGCTCTTTATTGCAGGTGGGCTGGGAGGCGCCTGCCGAGCGAAGCTGAATGGGAGAAAGCCGGGCGGGGCTGGTTGAATGGGGCGCTCTATCCCTGGGGAAATGCCAATATCGCGGGCGAACTGGTAAATTTCGCTGATGCCAGCCTGGGAGCAAGTTGGGTCGATACGAATGTAACCGATGGTTGGCAGTTTACCGCGCCGGTGGGCAGTTATCCAGCCGGGGCCAGCCCCTATGGACTGCTGGATATGGCGGGAAATGTATGGGAGTGGGTGCAAGATTATTACAGTCAATCCTATTATTCCAGTTCTCCACTGACAAATCCAGGCGGGCCCGAGAGTGGAGGCGCGCGCATCATGCGTGGCGGCGGCTGGAGTCATACCTGGGCTAGCCTACGCCTGGCAGCTCGGCGTAGCCAAGCCCCTGACAGCCGCTCAGCGGATATTGGTTTTCGCTGCGCTCTTACCCCATGATCGGTCTTTATTTAGGAAGTTCCAGGTGGCTTCATGTGCCGTCATCCTCCTCCCTCTCTACCGCCATCGACCGGATGTAGGCGGCATCGTGCATACCCATTCGCCCTATGCTACAGCTTTCTCCGCCGTAAATAAGCCCATCCCGGTCGTACTCACTGCCATTGCTGACGAGTTCGGCGGACCAATTCCCTGCGCGGGTTTTGCGTTGATCGGCGGCAAGCAGATCGGAAAAGTAGTGGTCGAGTCGATCGGCGGCTCGCCAGCGGTTCTGCTGAAGAACCATGGTGTCTTTACGGTTGGCCCCAACGCCGAGGCAGCGGTCAAAGCTGCGGTGATGGTCGAAGATATCGCCCGTACGGTCTGGCTGGCAATGCAGATTGGGCAGCCGCAGGAGATCTCGGTGCAAGATGTGGCAAAGCTGCATACCAGGTATACGCAGGTTTATGGACAGGCAGGAGAAAAGTAAGAATACGATGGAGATGGGGAAATTCAGCATCGTGCTATAATTTATAGAAATCATTAAGGAGCCATCCGTGCGCCATTCCACTGAATGGCTTTCCAAGTCGATTTACATCCTTGCCGCCAGCCTTTACCTGGCAGCGGTGGTTTTACGCACCTGGCTGATGTATCGAGGTGAACCGGCGTTCGATGCAACCCTGGCGCTGCTGCTGTTTTGGTCACTCCTGTTTGCTAGTGAGCCAGCCGTCACCCGTCGCTGGCCGACATACTTCTCTTTCTACTTAATTTTCCAAACTGGCCTGGTCTTCTTCCTGATGAACCAGCCAGGTACTCCAGATTTCATGGGGGTCTTGTTAAGCGTACTCAGCATGCAGGCGATGCTACGCTTGCCTGCCTGGGTAGGTGGGTTGTGGATTGCTTTATGTGCAGTGGCTATGTATTTGGTCCTGGTGGGGGAGTTTGCCAATCAGGCAATTGCCCTGGTGATCATTTATACAGCCAGTAATGTATTTGTGGGTTCCTATACGCGCACCACCCGCCGTGCTCAGGCTGCACACCTGCACAACCAGCAACTGGCTGGTGAGTTGGAGCAAGCCAATTTGCGGCTGCAAGAATTCTCCGCTCGCGCCGAACAACTGGCTGCGGCGCGTGAGCGCAACCGCCTGGCGCGTGAACTGCACGATTCGGTCACCCAGACCGTTTTTAGCATGAATCTGACCACCCAATCTGCTGCCTTGCTCCTGGAGCGTAACCCTTCTCAGGCCAACCAACAGCTGGAGCGCCTGTATGCGCTCGCGCACAGCGCCTTGTCAGAGATGCAAACGCTGATCAATCATCTGAAACCCGAATCGAGCGCTCAGGAGGGGCTGCCGGCGGCCTTGCGCCGCCTCCTGACCGAGAGCCAATTCATTGGCAGCCTACCGGTTACTCTCGATGTTGAGGGGGAAGGATTATTGCGAAGTTCCGAAGAACAAAATCTGTTACGGATCGCTCAGGAGGCCTTGAACAATATCCTGAAACACGCCCAGGCGTCGCAAGCGTATATACGGTTGCACCTGGTAGAGCCATTTTGGATGGAGATCGAAGATCAAGGGTGCGGTTTTGACCCAACGCAAGCCCAACATAGCGGCAGGGTAGGCCTGGCGAGTATGCGCGAGCGCGCCGCAGAGATCGGTTGGACTTTCAAGATCATCTCTTCTCCTGATATGGGTACATGTATTCGAGTTGCAAAAGAGAATGAAATTGAGCAATCCTCTCAGCAGGAAGGTGAGTATGGTGTTTTCTGAGTCAAAGATTCGCGTACTGATCGTTGATGACCACCGGGTAGTCCGCCAGGGGCTGCGCACCTTCCTGGAATTGCAACCGGATATCATGGTGGTTGGTGAGGCGGGCGACGGGCAGACCGCAGTGGAAATGACTCGCCAACTTCACCCGCAGGTAGTGTTGATGGATCTGGTCATGCCCGGCCTGGATGGCATTTCCGCCACCCGCCAGCTCAAAGCCTTGGGGATAGGGGTTAACGTAATCGTCTTGACCAGTTTTACTGAGGATGACAAAGTTTTCCCGGCGATCCAGGCTGGCGCTTCAGGCTACCTCCTCAAAGATGTCTCCCCAGATGAACTGGTTGAGGCGATCCGGGCGGCGCATCGCGGGGAAGCTCGGTTGCATCCCAATATCGCTCGTAAGTTAATGGAACAGGTCGTCCAGCAGGCTGGTGCTATCCGTCACACTCCGCCCGGTGAACTGACTGATCGAGAGATGGATGTCGTCCGGTTGGTGGCTCATGGTCACAGTAACCATGAGATCGCCCAGGCGCTGGTGATCAGCGAGAAGACGGTGAAGACTCACATCAGCAATATCCTGGGCAAACTGCAGCTCGAAGACCGCACCCAACTGGCGATTTACGCCATCAAACACGGCCTGGTGGATGTGGAGTGAGATCGAGTTCAAGATGAGCCAAACGCAGCAGATGCAAGTTGCCCCTACAAAGCTCAGGCTAGGTCCGATTGGTTACCTGGCGCTTTATCTGGTATTTGTTGCGGTGTTGGCGCGCACACTTGCCATCGAAAGTATTCGCCCTCGCCTGCCTGCTTTTCTGGCTGCTGAGGCGATCTTCTTGTTTTTGTATACCGCTTTGTTAATCATCCCGCGTCTGCCTGGCTGGCTGCTGCATCTGTATTTCGCCGGTCAATCTGCACTCATCGTCTGGCTATTGTCTTTACATCCGGGTTTCGATTTCTTGATCCTGCTTTTTTTGCTGCTCGCTGCCCAGGTATCGTTGGTTTTTCGCGGGCGGATGCTATGGATCTGGATCGGAATGCTTGTCTTGCTTAGCTGTGGGCCGTTGATCTATTACCACGGAGTGGCGCGCGGCCTGGCGTTGTCATTAACTACCATCGCCGGAGAGTTTATCGTTCCTTCTTACTTCATTCTAAACCACGAAAACGAACGCGCCCGTCGCCAAAGCCAGGCTTTGATAGAGGAACTACAGGAAACGAATCGACGCTTGCAAGCATATGCCAACCAGGTCGAAGACCTCGCGGCCTTGCAAGAGCGCAACCGGCTGGCGCGTGAGCTGCACGATACGGTCAGCCAGCTTATTTTTAGCATCTCGTTGAACGCACGGTCCGCGCAGGTGCTGATAAACACCAATCCTGAGCGCCTTCCAGAGCAGTTTGAACGCCTGCAAACCATGACCAGCCAGGCGCTGGCCCAGCTTCGCTCGCTGATTTCCAGGCTGCGCCCCGTGGAATAGGCTTTACTGGATAACGGCAGTAAATCAATCCTCATGACCAATAATTTTCCAAGTGGGTTTCGACCGTAGGTCTTAGGTCGTAGAGCTCAGACTTGGGATGTACAAAAAAGACCGGCCTTTTTGCCCAGATGTATTTCAAACCTGGGTTGGATGCGCCCAGGTCTTTTTTCGCGTATAGTGTAAGCACAAACATCCGCAAATCATTTTCACCTGCGGATGAAGGAGCGAAACATGATCGCTACAACGCACATGAAACACTTTTCAATACTGGATTTCTATTTACTTGACCCTGCTTTTTGCGATATTTATTTCTACGACGAAGAAGCACAGCTGGCAGACAAAATGACCGGAGCCTTGTCAGACACTTTGCAAGATCTACTGCTTATTGAAGTCGATCCAGCTGATTTTGAGAAGCTATATGGATGGTTCCTTTCATGATTGGAGTTGACATGGCTGCCAAACGGCTCATGATCGTTGACGATATCTCCCAGGTTCGCACAGACCTGTGCACCTTGCTAAGATTAGCTGGCGATATCGAAATTGTGGGCCAGGCAAGTAATGGAATAGAAGCAATTACACAGTCCGCCAGACTAAGACCGGATGTGATTCTAATGGACCTGGAGATGCCCTTGATGAACGGATACGATGCTACCCGGCAGATAAAAGAACACCAGCCCGCTTGCCGGGTGATTGCTCTGTCTGTTCATAGCTACCCTGAGGCTCGCGAACGGGCCTACCAATCCGGCGCCGACGCATTCATTGTCAAAGGTGAGCCGCTGGCAAGCTTGATGCGCGAAATTCAAAAGGAGATGTGAGAGATGAATACCAGCAATAGTCAAAGAAGATATGACCTGGATTGGTTGCGAGTGCTGGCGATTATGGCCGTTTTCGTATTCCATTCCACCCGCTTATTTGATACCGATGACTGGTCGATTAAAAACCCCTTCACTTACCCGGCAATGGATATTTGGAAAGAATTTGCTACTACTTGGGGCATGCCTTTGATCCTGCTGATCTCAGGCGCCAGCGTGTTTCTGGCCTTGGAAAAAGTGAGCCTGTGGAAATATTTCAAAGGGTTGTTTGCCCGCCTGCTGCTACCGCTAATACTGGGGATGTTCACCCATATCACCTTCCAGGTTTACCTGGAAAACCTGGATAAGGGCCAATTCAACGGTTCTTTCTGGAGCTTCTACCCGCACTATTTCGATGGCATGTACGGCTTTGGCGGCAACTTTGCCTGGATGGGGCTGCATCTGTGGTATCTGGAAATTCTCTTCATCTTTTCTCTGGTATTCCTTCCGCTCTTTGCCTGGCTCAAGAAAACTGCCTCTGGCAAATGGATGCTGGATGCTTTGGGCAATTTGTTGGCAAAACCAGGCGGGGCTCTCCTGTTTGCCTTGCCTGCCATCCTGCTGATCAACTCACTAGATCCCGACACTTGGGGAAATCGCGACTTGGGAGGTTGGAGTATCTTGATTTACCCCTTCTTCTTCATCTCAGGATTTGTGATTATCTCGAACGAGGCGCTGCAAACTCGTATCAAGAATATGCGAAGGCTTTCTCTGGGACTTGGCCTCATCTTGACACCTGCCTATCTGTTCTTCGAATTCCAATCCCTCATTCCAGCACTTGCTCCCCTGGGGGGGAAACCCAATAATATCTTGTTGTGCCTGGTTTCCTGGAGTTGGCTGCTGCTGGCAGTTGGCTTTGGCATGCATTACCTCAACTTCAACACGCCTTTTTTAAAGTATGCCAACGAAGCCTGCTTGCCTTTCTACATTTTGCATCAGACCGTGATTGTCACCCTGGGCTATTTTGTTGTGCGCCTGGCGATCCCTGATTGGCTGAAATATGCAATCGTTTTGTTCGGGTCATTTATGCTGGTTATTGGAACGTATGAATATCTGATCCGGCGCAATAACCTGCTGCGTTTCCTCTTTGGAATGAAGCTGCTCCCGCGTCGCCAGGCCGCCCCGGCGCTCGACACCCAAGATTACCTGGCCGCTCAACCTTAAATAAGCGCTCACCGGATACCTGCCCAAATGATCCAATCTAAACTTCATGAAAGGGAAAAAACCATGACCATCCGAACTTTACCCACTACCACGGAAGTGATCTCTACCCCCAATCTTGCTGCATCCACCACAACTAAGGCGGTGAGTCGTTTTCTGTATATTGACAACATTCGAGCTTTCCTGACGATCATGGTGCTGCTGCACCATATCATGATCGTATATGCTGGCAGCGGCGGCTGGATTTACCAGGAAGGCCGCCAGGATACGGTGACAGAGGTGATCGGCAGCATTTTTTGCACGGTGAACCAGGCTTATTCGATGGGCTTGTTTATGCTGATCTCAGCTTACTTTTTGCCGGGGGCGTTCGACCGCAAAGGCGCAATTCGCTTTTGGAAAGATCGGCTGGTGCGGTTGGGCATCCCGTTAGCGATCTACTCATGGGTAATCAACCCCTTGTTCATTTATTGGTATTTATTCGCCACTCAAGGCCTGCGGACCTCTTTTTGGGAATTCTACCCCCGCCAGTATTTTAGTTCCGGCGAGATCATCGGTGGAGGGCCGATGTGGTTTGTTGAAGCGCTGCTGATTTTTTCTCTGGTATACACAATGGGACGCTGGTTGCTCCGCTCATCTTGGGTAGCACAACCCTCGCAAGCACCCTTTCCCTCCAATCAGAGGGTGGCGATATTCGCATTACTGATGGGGCTCGCCGGTTTCGTTGTTCGTTTACAGTTTCCGATTGGTTGGAGATTTATCCCCCTCAATCTGCAACTGCCTTTTTTTGCTCAGTATCTGGCTTTGTTCGCTGCCGGGTTGTTAGCGTATCGGCGTGATTGGCTGCAGAATATTTCTGAGGCTGTCGGCCTGTTCTGGCTAAGAATAGCCGGTCTGGTTCTTTTGATGTACATACCGGGAGCGTTGTTAGGTGGAGCGCTTGAGAGCGACATGCCTTTCCGGGGTGGTTGGTATTGGCAATCTCTTTATCTTGCTCTGTGGGAGGCATTTCTATGTGTGAGCCTGTGCATCAGTGTGCTTTATCTATTTCGCCGCTTTGCTAACCACCAGGGGCGTTTGGGTGCATACCTGGCGCGCAATGCCTATGGCGCTTATATCGTGCAAATGCCCGTAATTACGATCGTGGTCGTTTACATGAGGCAAATCCCCTATCACCCGCTGCTCAAGTTCACCCTGGCGGGGTTGATTGCTGTGCCGTTATGTTTTGTCATTAGCAGGCTGCTGCGCCATTTGCCGTATGCTGACCGTGTCCTATAATCAGGCAACAGACAATCCCGTTTTTTTAATAATTCGCCAGGGGCAAAGCCGCTCAGTCCGAAAATGTATCTGGTTTGCATCATGGCTTGCCCCTGGTTGTACCATTACATCCTCGTACAAATCATCCCACCATCTACATGCAGGGTTTCCCCATGGATGTAGGAGGCCGAGTCGCTCGCCAGGAACAGGATGGCGTGGGCGATATCCTGCGGCTCGCCGATACGGCGTTGGGGGATTTTCTCCAGGAAGTAGGGCAACTGGTCTTCGTCGCCCAGCATATTTTGAGTCAGCCCGGTCAGCACCATGCCAGGGGCGACGGCGTTGACGTTGATGTGGTAGCCGGAGCAATCCACCGCAATGCCTTGCGTCATCATCTTGGCGGCGCCTTTGCTGGTGTTGTAGATACTTTGCCCTTGCCCTGCGACTTCTCCCATGATCGAGGTGATATTGATAATCTTGCCATAGTCGCGGTCCATCATGCTGGGCAGGACGGCGCGGCTGAAGAAGAACGTGCCGCGCACATTGATGTCCATCACCCGGTCGTATTCGTCGTTCTCCATCATGGCAAAGGGCACAAACTGTCCGGTTCCTGCATTATTGACCAGGATATCGATCACGCCGAACTTTTCCAGGGCGCCGTTGACACAGTCTTCAACCTGCTCTTGTGAGCGCACATCCACGATCATGCTCAAACATCGCACGCCCTGTTCTTCCACCAGGTGTTGGGTCTCGGAAAGCCCGCTTTGGTTGAAATCGCAAATCACCAGGTTGGCGCCTTCAGCGGCGAACTGCACAGCTGCTGCGCGACCGATGCCGGACGCCGCGCCGGTGACTAGGGCAACTTTTCCATCAAAACGTTTACACATCGCTTTTCTCCGTACTTTAATAGATTGATTTTGACTGGCTGAAAGGTAATTTTAGCCAGCCATGTCGCAGCCGCGCGTCTTATAATCTCTGTGCAGCAGGATACTGCCCACCATAAAGCCGCTCTGGCCGATGGTATTTACCGACTCGGCTATCCACTGCATGGCGATGGTCTGTTCAGCGCTGGCGAGCGCTCCCATGCCCAGCAGGCCCAGTACGCCGATTACAAAGGCGGCGCCAGCCAGCCTCAATTTGCGTCTGAAGGCCAGGTAGGCAAGAATGCCCTCTGCTCCCAGGCTGGAGACTGTCATGATGAACAGGAAAGGAATCTTCCAGCCCGCCATGGCCAACATCGTCCCAGCCGGGGACGCCGGTGCTTGCTTGCGCCCACGCACCATGTAGATCACTGCCACACACATGCCCAGGAAACCGATACCGGCGAAAATAAACTGGATTTCGCCCAACCAGGGGATATCGGCAATCTCGGCAGCCACCAGGAATTTCCACAATGCTTTTGAGAACCCACCAACGAAGATCAACAAAGTTCCTGCCATCAGCATGCGGCTATTGGGGCGGTTGCTGCAGATCAGGCAGGTTTTGACCAGGTAGAACGCCCCGACCAGAAATGCAAAGGTGGGAACAAAATCGAACAGCGCAAGCGAAATTGGATAGCTTTGCATATCACACAGCCTTTCTCCTCATTTGGCGATCCACTGCCAACCCCCAGGCGCAGACCACGCCGCTCAACACAGCCGCCAGTACAAAGGGGCCCTGGTAAGTCCAGTTATCGAACAGCCAACCGCCGAGCAGGAACGCCAGCATAATGCCCAGCGCGCCGCAGAAACCGTAGAAGCCCATCACCGAGCCACGCACCGCTTCAGGCGCATACTGGGCGATCAGCGCTCCTCCGGTGATCACACCGCTGATCTGCACAAACCCGATGCACAGACCGAGAGCGATCATCACGCCGCTTAGCGGATTGGCAATCAGCAGCGTCGCCATGAACACCACCGCTGTCAGACCGGTTGCCAACGTGACTGCCCGGATGCGCCCGATCTTGTCCGAGAGCACGCCAAAGATTGGCGAGGCTACCAGCCCCATGATTTGCGAGATGCCGATGATCATCCCTGCCTGGGCTAAAGCCTCGGCGCTGCTTCTCCCCGCCTGGGTTACGCCGTAAGTCACGATCCACAGGGTGAAGAAGGTGCCAACCACCGAGATCGCCCCAGAGGCGACAAAGTTGACCCCGTAGGCGAGCGAGATGCCCGGGTTGCTGGCAGCTGCTTGCAAGGCAATGCGGGCGATTTGCAGGCTGCTGCGTTTTTCCTCGGCCTGTTGGCGGGTTTTTCCAAGCAAGCCGGTTAGCATCAGGATAGCCGCCAGCACTCCCAAAGCAGCCACAATCCAGAAGGTGTAGCGCCCGGCGTTAATCGCCGATGCGCCGGTATTTTGGAAGATGGATGGCAGGCGCAGGAACAGGAAAACAGTCAACAGCGCCCCAATGCCTCCGGCAAAGGATGTAATGCCAAAAGCCATGCCGCGATCGCGGTTGTCGATATAGTCTGCCAGTAAGGTGTTGCTCATGGTGTTCGAAGCGTTCGAACCGGCGGCAAAGATCATGCGAAAGAAAAACAGCACAACCACGCTGCTTGCCAGTGGGTAGAGCACGATCCCGCTGGCAGCCAGCAGAAAGCCAATTGCATAAACCAGCCGGCGCCCGGTTTTATCCGAAAGCGTGCCCCAAATGCTGGGCATTATCAGGCCGACAATCGTCTGTGCCATGCCCAGCATGCCGCTCAAGCGCCCCTGCTCCTCGGCTGGAATGCGTAGAATCTCAGTCAAGATGAAGGGCTGAGCTTGCGGAACGAAGGTCGAGAACAACATCACGAAGACAAAACCGAGCACATACATGCTCATGTTGCGCTTGCTAATGCCCGGCGCCAGGTGGATCGGCCCCCACTTCGCGCCAGTCGTTTGCGAGTCAGTGATCGCTATGTCAGCCATATTGGATATCCTTTACGAAATGCATCGCTGCGAATGAAAAAGATCAAGGTTGTCAGCGTTCCAGGACGAAACCGTAGCCATACACCCAGGCGCCCGTATCTTCGCGGCGATGTTTGCGCAGCACCATCTTCACCCGGTCGCCAATCTGCGCTTCGGATGGATCGCTCAGTTCCATCAGGTCTACCATCAGATGGATGCCGTCATCCAGGCGTACGATGGCTTGTACCCGCGGCATGGCATCGCCATAACCGACTGCCGGAAAGCCGACATCGTCCAGCGCCAGGCAGATAATTTCACCACTTTGGGCGCACTGGTAGAGTTGCATGGCGCGGGCGTGGCAGGCCGGGCAGATCAATCCGCTGCGAGGCGGGAAGAATTTTTCACCACAATTGGCGCAGCGCGTTCCCTCCAATCGGTAGCGCCCCGCCCGGGTGCGGTACCAGTAGGCGGAGGAGAAGGTATCCAGGCGTACAAACATATCGGTAAATTCGCTGCTCATTCCTGCCATCCTTTCTGCACCACTCCGATCACATCCAGTGAATGGTGTGTGCCATAGGAAGTGTTGACGCCGACTTTGGGATTTTGCACCTGGCGATCACCGCATCGCCCTTGCAACTGCCAAAAATTTTCGAGCACCCCGGCCTGGAAGTCTGAACCTGCCGAGCCGTGTCCGAAGGCCGGCCCACCACCGTATGTGTTAATTGGGCAGCGGCTGTCGAGGGTCATACCGCCCGAGAGCACGTATTCTTTGGCTTTTCCAATCTCGCAAAGTCCGATTGCCTCGAGCGCCATCATGCCTTCGTAGGCGGTCAGGTCGTGTACCTGTACCATGTTGATATCTTTGCTCCCGATGCCGGCAATTTCATAAGCCTCTTGTGCTGCACTCATCAAGCCTGGAAATTCTGCCAGGTCGTATGGACGCATACTCTCAACAGGATAATTGAAGAAATTGCCGATATAGGGCGGGCGAAAGGCGTAAGCCACGTCGAAGTAGACTGGCTTGTCAGTGTATTTGTGCGCAATATCCTCTCCCACGAAGATCATGGCGCTGGCAACCCCGCCGCGGTTGGTCGCCTGGCGGTCGCGGTCGGCTTCAGGTGTGTCGGCGCACAGTTCTTCGAGCACCGGCATGGGCTTATCGTAGTTGGCTGCCAGCGGATTGCGGCGGGCGTACCAGTTGCACCGATAAGCCCATTCTCCAGCGGCTTGCAACGGCACGTCATATTTGCCCCGGTAATAAGCGTCGCGCATGCTGCTGTAGTTAATGTGCGTCAGTCCCATCATGTAGTCATAATCCACATAATTGCCCTGCGAGTTCATCGCCTCCATTGCATCGTAGTTATCCGAGCGTGCAAAGCCCATCGAAACCACCACATCGCAGCGACCCGAAGCGATCGCATTCCATGCCACATAGGAAGCGATGCCGTTGCCAGCGCAGGCGTTGGCAATCGGTACGACCGGCTTGGGCAGGATGCCCAGGGCGTCGGCAATTTGGGGGCCAGGGGAGGAATCGACGATGGCGCGGTCGTTATAATTGCAGGCTACCAGGTCTACTTCTTTGATGGCGATACCGGCTTCCTGCAAGGCGTTCCAGAATACCTCGCAGGCCATTTGCCGCCACGTCCAATCCATTGGAATGCGCGGCGGCGTGATTGCCCCGCCCACCATCATCACTCTGCGTAGAATTTTTCCCATCGACTCCTCCGGCTTAATAAAAATTACTCAAACGATGCGGCGACTGGAGCAATTTCTGCTCGTATTTCAGCATCGTGGCATAATCCACCATAATTTTGTCGTCCAACAGTTCAACGACCAGGCCTTGCTGCGGGCGGCGTTGTTCCAGGGCATCGGTGCAAACGATCGACCAGGCTTCGCAACCCGCCCCGGCGCCGTAATCCAGCACGCCAATGCGCTCACCGGGTTCTGCAAAATCGAGGATATGCGCCAGAGAGAGCAGCACCCCAGCTGCGCCGCAATCCCCTATCTGGCTGGTCAGCACATAAGGCAGCACTTGCATCATCTCCAGGTTTAACTGCCCCATGGTCATCAGCGGTCGCAAGCCGGTTTTTTGTGGGACGGCGAACTTGGAGAAGTCCTCTGGCCTCAACCCGGTCTTTTCGAAAAGCGCCTTGCCAGCCGGAACGACATGATCGAGCAGCCCCCAATTTGCCACCCAGCCGTAAAAACCCGCCCCAGGCTGGATGTAGCGTTCACCCTCGACGCGGAAATAATCGTTTTGGTCGTGGGAGTGGCTGGCCCAGGCCTCCAGGGTAGCAATCGGTTTTTCCTTGCCCAGCACAAATGCTACCGCGCCGGCCGAGGCGACATATTCCAGCACCATGCCCGGCGGTGTGTGACGGTTGATGGTATCGGCGCCGATTACCAGGGCGTTCTCGACCAGCCCAGCTTCGATCATCCCAGCTGCCAGCCAGAGCGCCGTCGAGCCCGATTTATCGGCGCATTGGATGTCGGTCGCCAGGGTATGGTTAGGCAACCCCAGCGCGTCCACCACCACGGTAGCGGCGGCTTTGGTGGCGTAAGGGCTGGTGCCGCTGCCAAACAGGATGGCGCCAATTCTTTCGGGCGCCACCCCGCTGCGCTCAATGGCTTGCCTGGCTGCCGCCACTCCCAACGTCAGCGTATCTTCTTCGGGGCCAGTCACGCCGCGTTCGCTGATGCTGAGCAGATCAAAGAAGCTGGTTGCCAGGTTTTTCCAGGTGTCCCAGATTTCCTGGGCTGTAATGCGCCGCCGCGGAATGGCAACGCCGTAAGAGATGATTCCCGTTTCCATAGAAAAAGTGAAATCCGAAATTGTGAAGATGGTTGGGCGTAGTCAGGCGACCTGAACGTGCGCGCATACCTTCACAATTCTTCTTTCATCCCTTCTTCGGCAAATTCCACAACCCAGAGAATGCAATTGCGTCCATCATAGGGCCTTTCATCTTCAGCAGTTTGGCATTGACCAGCTTCATCGGCGGCACCTCACCGGTGAACATCTGCACGATGTGCTCGCTGTTGCCGCTAATAACCAGTTTGGGTTCCTTGGTCTTACCTTCTTCGACCGTGGCTTTGCTATCCTGGATGGTTAATGTCCACTGCGAAGGCTCCTGGCCTTGCAGGTCGAACAGGATCACGCGATTCCAGCCCTTGGCCTTCTCAGGTCTGAACAGGTTAGGCAGGTTGAAAATTACTTCTTGAATGGTTGCCATTTTCTTTACTCCTTGGGTTACTAAGTTTTTGTAACAAAGTCTTGTTTGGATGGGGTCTTACCAGCCCGGCGGTATGGCAAAAATATCAAACCACGGCAGCCGGTAGCTGAAAATAACCAATTCGATCAGCGTCAGAGCGAAAAGGACGATAATGACTGCTTTTAAGCCGCGTGCAGGCTCGGACTCCTCGAAATAACCTACCAACATAAAGGTGCTGAACGATACGGCGATCAAGGCGATATTAGCAAACAGGATTTCCAGGGGGATACTCTCGATTTTTACGAAGAAAGCCGGCCCGGTCAGAAAGTAGGTCATCATCAACAGGGGCATGATGCTGGCGCAGAACATACGCCCATACAGGTAATTGACTTTCGAGCGTATCGCGGCCCGGAATAATACGTATTCGAAGGTTGTCAGTAGCAGGTAGGCATAGAAAACGGCTTTCATATGCTGGAAAACGCTCTCGCTTGTAGCGCCAAACAGGTATGTCACGCCGTTAGGGAACCAGTCGTACAGGTAGTGAACGACCAGAAATATGATTTGATACAGGAGAATTTTTACAATCAATGGAAAACGTTCGGCTTTTTTCATGGCCTCTCCGATTCGATGCTCGTTTTATTCCACCGCCCCGAATACTTTCTCTTGCACCATCAAAATCCGTTCCATATCGTCGGCGGGCACTGTGGTGAGTTCGAAAATACATTCCTTCTCATCCATCCCCAGTGATTGGATGCGCTGGTAGGCTGGCGATACCATCGGCGGCATGGTGATCATCATCGTCGCTAATCCATGCACTTCGCAGTAGCGGCAGATGCCATAGCCCAGGGCGGCCTTTGGCAGGTCGTTCCACTCGGCCACGCGGTAATAGATGCCAGCCAGTTCGCAGTTCTTCAAGATGCTCGGGCGGATGATTTTTTCGCCTGCTTCTTCGCGTTCTTCGCCGCGCAAGAACCATTGGTCGGCGTACATGCCGCGCATACCCAATTCCATCAAGTCGCCGATATCCTCGAACCCGGCAGCTGGCAAAACCGTGGCAAAGAACTCTTTGCTGACATCCCACATAAAGCTTTCTGCGGTTTCATCCACCGCCTTCACAAGCGCTCCTGGGCCTTCTCTGCGTACCAGGGCGGCGGCATTGACACCGCCCCAGATCAGGTAGCGGTTGTAATTAGCCACCGCGCGCAGGCAGGCGTTGAACCAGTTCTCGATTAGAGCGACGGGGAAAGAACCGCCCTCAAGCGCTGCCAGTGATTGCTCTTGCCAGGTGTGCATTTTCTCCGCCCAATCGGCAGGGGTTTCCCACCCGGCGGCAGCTAAGGCATCGATCCTTTCTGCCGGGACAATCTGGTTGCGGGCAACAAGCTCACGCATGTCATCTACATAGCGGTTGAAAAAGATTTCGACCTGATTGAGGATATGGGCATCCGAGTCCCACTGGCGCCGGTCTACCCCGGTCAATAAAGAGGCCTTTCGGAGCTTCATCTCGTGCTCAACCGAGATCCAATAGGCTGCCATCAACCGCATGCCGGGATAGACATCCCCATCCGGCAGATCCTCGCCATGATAAAAAGCTGGCAGGTTATTCTCAGACAGCAGTTTGCGGGCGTGTTTCAGGTTGCGCGCCCATTTATGGTTGTGAAATTCGTCATAATTCATAGGCTCTCTCCTGGATTGTTTTGAGTACCCATCAGCCAGGCGCCCTGGCGGGCCTGGATCAGTTCGTCCAGCGTGCTGGTGGGTGGGGCGGTGATGATAATGAGAATAAGCGGTTGAGTATTGCTGGCGTTTGCAAAACGTCGATGGGGGAAATTGACGTAATAAGCCAGGTCGCCCTGGTTGAGTTCTATCTGTTCTCCGCTTTCAGAAATCAGGTACGCCTGACCTTCGAGGATATACACCAGCGTATCTGCCTCGTGTTTTCGGAAGTGCGGCTCTTCCATGCCGGGGGCAATATGCACCAGCAGCGGTTCCAGGCGCGCATTCGGGCGGTTTGCCAGCAAGGTGACTGCCGCCGGTCCCTTGCTGGTCTCAGTGACTCTTTGGAAGATCTCTGCCCGACGGGTGACCAGCACCGGGCTTTCGTCCGGCCCGTTGAAAAAGTGCACCATGTGCACATTGTAGTAGCGCGCCAGCCTTTCCAGGTTATCCACGCTGATCGAGACTTTATCTCGCTCGACCATCGATAGAAACGACACAGACAGACCAGATTCTTCAGCGACCTGTTCCAGGGTCAGGCCGCGTTGTTGGCGAAGTTCTCGCAGGCGGGTGCCAAGACTGGGCATAACGATTTTCCTTTGTTGTATATAGAAAAAATTCATTATTATAATAACTGAATTTCAGTATTATGTCAATCGTTTTTGTTTTCTGAAATAACTTGCCTGCTATAGAAATTTGGATTTTTTGCCTGGTTCGCTGTTAGTTTTTGTGCTAATATCAAGGCAGAATATTCAACAACTGTTTACCAATCTGGAGGCGCCAATGGCTGAAAATATTTGTCCTCAGTGCGGTCACGTCAACCGTCAGGGAGCCAGGTTTTGTAAGGCTTGTGGTAGCTCACTGCCTGCCAGCTCCCCCCCACCTCCCGCTGCTCGTCCGCCTGCTTACTCATCAACTCCCCCGCAGCCTGTCTATGCACCTCCTGCGGCGCCTACTCCACCCAGGCGCTCGCCCCGTCCGGCCCCCCGCTCTGAAGCATGCTTGATTACATTACTGGCTCAGGGGTTTGCAGTTCTATTCATTTTGCTGGTGTGTATCGCCTTGCCAACCTGGCGCGCCGGGCAGGTTTTTCTGTCCGCAAGCACGTATAAAGATGCCCTGAGCAACCAGGATTTCTCCGGTCGTTTTCCAGCCTTATTTGTCGAGCAAATGGACGCTGACCGTCCCACAGAATTGAAAATGGAAGGTATGGCGTGTATCAACACCGCCAACTTCACCCGCGCCGATTGGCAAGCCATCTCCGATCAATTTCTGAAACCGGACTGGCTGCAGGGGCAAATCGACAGTCTGATCGATCAGAGCTTTACTTATCTGGAGACAAAAGGCGCCCCCCTGGCGTTAGAAATCGAAATGGCGCAGTTCAAAGACCTGTTCAACAGCCAGGCAGGTTTTGATTTTTACCAGTCGTTGGTTGCCAGTAAGAGCACTTGCAGCTTCTTCGATATCGCCGCGCTCGGTTTGTGGGTGCTCAACCCGCAAGGCAGCTGCCTGGCAGTTTGCCGCCCGCCCTTCGACCTCGACCAAAACACCTGGCAGATCATCGGCGCCCTGGCTGGCTCCATGCCCACCCGCTACCCGTTGGAATATTTTGTGGATATCAGTTTGTTGTCTGATCTAAAACCGCTCTACCTGGTGGCCTCTTGGATCCAGACGGCTGCCAAGGTGCTCTTACCAGCCGCCTTTTTGCTCTTACCGTTTACCTTGATCTCGCGCCGCGCCCGGTCTATCCATGGCGGTCTACTGCATTTCGGTTTGCCGCTGCTTCTTTCCGGGCTGCTTTGCCTGCTGATTGCTGGGGCCATCTATTTTGGCGCTGACCTGGTAGTTGGCAGTGTTGCAACAAGCAACAACCTGGTGCCTGGGATGCGCGCCTTGATCTCGGACGTGACTGGTGAAATCACCCGCCAGGCCGCGCTGGCGATCCTCCTCCCTGCTCTGGCGTTGTTATTGCCCGGCGCCTTACTGAGCGCAATTGGCGCCGGCTGGTGGTTTTTAGGCAGGCATAAGGGATTCTAGGCCGGGACAGTAGAATTTCGTGGTATTCTAAGCCTGATCGCCTCTTTTCGAACAGGCACATTGGCGCCACGCACCTGTTTTCAGCGCCTTGCACCTGCCATGTATAACGATCGTTACTTATAAAAAAGGAGCGCCATGCAGATCTACCATGATTCCGATGCTGACCTTTCCATGCTCTCCTCCTTGACGATTGCTGTAATTGGCTATGGTAACCAGGGCCGCGCTCAGGCCCTCAACCTGCGCGATAGCGGGCTTTCGGTGATCATTGGCAACCGGGTTGATGAATACGCCGCCCAGGCTTCCGCTGATGGTTTCTCTGTCTTTCCTATCGACCAGGCTGCCCGCCAGGGCCAGGTGATCATGCTGCTCATCCCAGACGAAATCATGCCAGGTGTCTTTACGAAGGGCATTGCCCCCCATCTCGCGCCTGGCAAAACCCTGGTGTTCGCCTCCGGTTATAACCTGGCTTTCGATTTGCTAGCCCCGCCGCCCGGCGTCGATGTGGTTGTACTGGCGCCGCGTATGATTGGCGCCGGCGTGCGCGACCTGTACCTTTCCGGGCGCGGCTTCCCCTCTTTCTTTGCAATCGCTCAAGATGCCTCTGGCAACGCCAAAGCCACCGTACTGGCGCTGGCTAAAGCCATCGGCTCCACGCGTGCCGGCGTGGTCGAAGTGAGTGTCCGGCAAGAAGCCGAGTTGGACTTGTTCACCGAGCAATGTTTTGGCCCAGCGTTTGGCCAGGTCTTGATGTCGGCGGTAAATCTTTTGCTCGATGAAGGTTATCCACCGGAAGCTGTCTTGCTGGAGCTGTACATGTCGGGAGAATTTTCATACACTCTGGCGAAGATCGCCGAAATGGGTATGATCGAACAGACCCAATTACACTCGCGCACCAGTCAGTATGGCTCGATCTCGCGCGGTCTGCGTTTCATGCTGCCCGAGATTCGCCAGCGTATGCAGTCTGGTTTACAGGAGATCCGCAGCGGCGAGTTTGCCCGCGAATGGGCTGCCGAGCAAGCCAACGGCTGCCCAACGCTGGAAACGCTACAAGAAACCGCCCGTTCGCTGCCGCTGTACCAGTACGAAAGCCAACTGCGAGCCGCCCTGGGAAACCCGGCCTCGGCTCGCCCATGGGAACTGACCTCTCATGCTCCTGTGTCTGCCCCGGCGTCGCCCCGCCCTGACACGCCTGTCGAAACCTCCGGGCGGCCCGGGCTGCTTACCTGGATGCGTTCCATTACAAAATCGCGCCCAGCAGCGGAATCCGCTTCTCAGCCGCCTGTGCAGTTAAATAGAGATCAACTGGAAGCTGTATTGCAGGTTTTCGTTGCCGATGCGCAACGCGACCCGGCTTTGTTGGCTTTTGCCGCTAAGAATGCCGTCAGCAGTCAGTATATCCTGACCGATGTGGGGTTGGAATTTTTCCTGATCTTTACTTCTACTGGGGTGGCTGCCGGTATGGGGGCGCCGGCAGAACCGGCTCAACTGCAGCTCGAAACCAGCGCTGCAACCCTGGATGGCATGTTCACCGGGTTGATCGACGCACCACGCGCCGCCCTGAGTGGAAAATTGCAGTTCACAGGTGACACCCGGCAAGGCTTGAGCTTGCAGCGCATCCAGGCCGATTTACGCCGCCTGTACCAGTCTGCCCGCGCCCAAGTGTTGGCGAAAAAAGGGTAATTGCAAAATGCCACGCAAAATAACCCGCCGAGAATTTTTAAAGAGCGCTGGCCTGGTGGGAGGGCTGGCTTTGGGGGGCGGCGCAGCCGCCCGCCTGGTGCATGACCTGACCGGGCGCGATTTCCAGGTCGAACGTAGCCGCGCCTGGCTAGACGCTGTTCCCCCTGCCATCCAGGGATCTGACCTGCCCAATATTGTTCTGATCAGCACAGACGACCTGGGATACGGCGATCTGGGTTGCTACGGTTCACAAGCCATCCGCACCCCCAATGTCGACCGCATGGCGCAGCAAGGTGTAATGATGACCAACTTCTATGCCTGCGCGCCGTTGTGTTCGCCTTCGCGGGCTGGCTTGCTGACCGGGCGCTACCCGATCCGCACTCATGTCACCATGCCGCTCTACGCTCTGGGCGCCCCGCTGGATATTGCCTTTAATGCCCTGGGCGTCTATCGTTATGGGGTGCGCGGCATTCCTGAAGACGAAATTCTAGTTTCCGAAGTGTTGCAGCGTCGCGGCTATCGCACTGCCCTGATCGGCAAGTGGCACCTCGGTGATCGCTCCCCCCATCTGCCTAACGATAACGGCTTCGACCTGTTCTATGGCGCTCTATTCAGCAACGATGACCCGCCGTATGAAATCTATCGCAACCGGCAGGTGGAAATCCCCCATCCGGCCGACCAGGGAAAGTTGACTGCAAATATGACTCGCGAAGCATTGCAGTTCATCCACCAAAACCAGCAGCAGCCATTCTTTCTCTACTATGCCCAGCCTTTCCCGCATTTTCCTAACCACCCCGCCGATGCCCATCGCGGCCGGTCGGCGGCTGGCGCTTATGGCGATGTGGTCGAAGAGATCGATTGGAGCGCCGGCGAGATACTGCGCACTTTGCGTGAGCTAGGAATAGAAGAAAATACCCTGGTGATCTTCACCAGCGATAACGGCCCGTGGTGGGAGGGCAGCCCCGGAGGTCTGCGCGGGCGCAAGAACCTGACTTTCGAGGGCGGCATGCGCGTGCCGTTGATTGCCCGTTGGCCTGGTCGCCTGCCCGAAGGGCGGGTTTTGGACGACGTGGCGATCAACCTGGATTTCTTTTCCACCTTTCTCAAGCTGGCAGGCGCGCCGCTCCCGCAAGATCGCATTATTGATGGCAGAGATATCCTGCCGCTCTGGCAAGGTGCAGCCGGCGCCGGGCACGAAGCAATCTACTATTATAAAAGCAGCAACCTGCTTGGCTTGCGCTACCGCGATTGGAAATACCTGCGCCGCCATATGACCGATAATGGCGGTTATGCCAGCCTGAGGCAGGGGCCGTTTTTATTCAACCTGGCTTCCGACCCAGATGAATCGTATAACCTGATCGAATCACGCCCTGAGGTCAGCGCCCAATTGAACGGCATGATGGACGAGTGGGATTCCGCCATTCACCAAAATGTGCGCGGCTGGATTGAATAGGCGATTGAGTGGTAGAATCTAAACATCATACCATTCCCTGCAGTTCATCTCAGACCTGCATGTAAAGGATATTAACATGACCCAAACAAGAAAATTTGTCGCAGTTTTTGCGATTACTTTGAGCTTAGTTTTTATGGCAGCTTGTAGTTCACCCACTCCCACCAGCGCTCCTACTCCTGACCTCGATTTGGTGCGCACAGAAGCAGCTGCCACAGTCTTTGCCCAGGTCACTCGCGACCTGGCGCTTACCCCTTCGCCCACACCCCTACCCAGCCCAACGCTTGCGCCCTCGCCAACCCTTGAGCCAACTGAGGCGGTGGAACCCTCACCCGCAACCACGACAGTCGTAATCGCCCCTACCGGTGGTGAAAATCGCGCCGAATGGGTTTCACAATCCATCGCGGATGATACTGTCTTTGCCCCCGGCGAGATTTTCACGATGACCTGGCAGTTGCGTAATGTCGGCGCTTCCTCCTGGACGGTCGGATACCGGTTGCGCTTCTACAGCGGCGAGACCTTTGGAGCGCCGACTGAATTGCTACTTGGCCAGATCGTGCTTCCTGGCGATACGGTAGAGATCACCATTCAGATGCGAGCTCCCAATAACCCGGGTACTTACCGCACCGATTGGGTGATGTCTACGGAGAGCCTGGCAAACTTCAACGAGCCAGTCTTCCTGCGCATTATCGTCGCTGTGCCATTGGCCACTTCTACAACCGCTCCTACTTCCACTCCATGATCTGTGCATCTTCTGAGGCGAGGTCGCATCGATGCGTAACTTTTTCCCGTGGTGGGTCCTTTTATGCCTGATTCCGACTCTGCTCTCTGGATGTGCGCCGCGCTCCACCGCCCTGCCGGTTAGCCAGGCCCCTCCTCTCGCCACGTCCGCCCCACAACTTCCGACTTCGGAAATTTCACCCAAGGCTTCTGCGCTGTTGGGCATCTTCGCCCGTAATTTACGCTTCGAGAGCCTTTCCTTAGAACAGGGCTTATCGCAAAGTGTGGTAGTGGATATCCTGCAAGACCAGCAAGGATTTCTTTGGTTTGCCACCCAGGATGGCCTTAACCGCTATGATGGCTACGAATTCCGCATCTTTAAATTCGATCGCGATGACCCGTTCAGCCTGAGCGACAACTTTATCACCTCTCTGGATATTGATTCGGCCGGGTGTTTATGGATCGGCACGAGCAATGGCCTGAATCGCTTTGATCCTGCCAAAGGTCAGTTTGAGCGTTTCTATCACGACCCTACACAACCGGCCAGTTTGAGCGATTCAAACATCACCAGCCTGGTGGTCGGCCGCGATGGGTTGGTTTGGGTGGGTACTACCCTGGGTGGTATTAACCAGATCAATCCCGAAACTGGCGCCATCACGCGCTATCGTTCAATCGATGGCGATCCTGATAGTTTGAGCGCTAATAGCATTTTGAACTTGTTGGAAGATCAAAACGGCGATATCTGGGCGGCTATCAATGGCGGCGGTTTGGATCGTCTGGATCGCCAAAGTGGCCGATTTGCCCATTACACCAATGATCTGCGCAATCCGCACAGCCTGAGCGACAATGCCATTTTGAGCATGTACCAGGATCGCCGGGGGCAATTGTGGTTTGGTTCTTACAGCGCCGGGCTTAATCGATATATTCCTGAAAGCGACAATTTTATCCGTTACCAGCATGACCCTGCTGACCCTGATAGCCTGAGCAATGATGTGATCCAGTCTATCTTTGAAGATGAACAAGGTCGTTTTTGGGTGGGCACCAATGGAGGCGGGCTCAATCTGCTTGACCGTGACAGCGATCAATTCACCCATTATCGCAGAGATCCCGTTGATCCGTATAGTTTATCTAATGATCAGGTTTTTGCAATCTATCAAGATCGTTCTGGCATACTTTGGTTTGGCACCTTTGGGGGCGGTATTGCCATGCATGATCCACGCAAAGATAAATTCTTGCGTATTCAATCCGCCCCCAATCAAACTAACGGCCTATCCAGTAACCTGACCTGGGCGATTATCCAGGATGATCAAGGCCGGCTGTGGGTTGGTACGCATGGTGGGGGACTCAATCGCTTTGATCCATCTTCCGGCGGGTGGAAGAATTATCACTCTGGCAATAGCGGCTTGAACAATGATATTGTTTATTATATTTACATCGCTCAAGATGGCCAGTTTTGGTTAGGAACGAATAATGGGCTGGCGCGCTTCGATCCTGATCGTGAAGAGTTTGAGACGTACAGCCCGGGCTATGTGGTGCTGAATATCCTGGAAAACCCGCCAGGACAGATTTGGTTTACAGCCGCCGGTTTTGGCTTAGTACGATTGGATCACCAAACCCTGCAGGCGCAGTTTTTCCAAAATCAACCTGACAACCCCGATTCTTTAGCCAGCAATTCGATCATGGCTCTGCATCAGGCGCCGCAAGGCAATTTTTGGGTTGGCAGTGTCGGCGGCGGGCTCAATCTTTTCGACCCAATCACAGGCAAGGTGACGCGCTACGAGGTTATTTCCAGCGATACGATTTTATGCATTCATCCGACCGTTGGCGGTAGTCTTTGGCTGGGGACAACCACCGGACTGAAATGGTTCGATCCTCAGACCGGTGATCTACAGGTCTGGGGCGAGAAGGATGGCTTGCCGAATAATACCGTTTACGGTATTCTGGAAGATGAAAGTGGGCGTTTGTGGCTTTCTACCAACCGCGGCCTCTCGCGTTTCGATCCGTTGAATAAAATATTTCGAAATTATTCCCCATCTGATGGTTTACAAAGCGTAGAATTCAACCAGATGAGTTATTATCAAAATGCTGATGGGGTGATGTTCTTTGGCGGTGTAAACGGCATCAATCTGTTTCACCCCACCCTGGTACAGGACAACCCTTTCATCTCGCCGGTGGTGATTACAGATTTTAAACTGTTTAATCAACCTGTTCCCGTGGCTCCAGACTCGCCCCTCAGGCAGCCAATCGAGGTCACTCAAGAAATTCATTTGGATTATACGGACGATTTTTTCGAATTCGAATTTGCTGCCTTGCATTACTCATCGCCTTTGGTGAACCAATATGCCTACCGGATGGACAACCTGGATGAGAATTGGAATTACGTAGGCAATCGGCGCTTTGCCAGTTACACCAATGTTCCGCCCGGCGAGTATGTGTTTCGAGTCAAAGCCTCCAATAGCGACGGCGTCTGGAATGAGCAAGGTGTTGCCTTACGCATCTTTATCCCCCCGCCTTTCTGGCAAACAACCTGGTTTCGCTTGTTAGCCATTGTTGGTTTGTTCAGTGCAGTCTTTGGGATTGCCTGGCTGCGCGTGCGCTCGATTGAGATTCAACGCCAACGCCTGGAAATGCTTGTGGATGAACGCACACAGCAGTTGCGCCAGGCAATCCTCGATTTAGAGCAGTCCAAAGAGGCCGCCGAGTCTGCCAACCGCGCCAAAAGCGCCTTTCTTGCCAACATGAGCCATGAGTTTCGCACACCGCTCAACGCCATCCTGGGCTTTACGCAAGTCATGAAACGCGACCAGGGTATTCAACCGGCCCAGCATGAAAGCCTCGCGATTATTCAGCGCAGCAGCGAACACTTGTTGGGGTTGATTAATGATGTGCTCGATATGTCCAAGATCGAGGCTGGCCGTGCTGGGCTTAAAAACATTAATTTCGACTTGTACCGGTTGTTGGATGGCCTGGAAGAGATGTTCGCGCTGCGCGCCGCGGATAAAGGACTGACATTGACGTTGCATTGTTCAAGAGATGTGCCTCCGCTCATCTGCGCCGATGAAGGCAAGCTGCGTCAGGTACTGATGAATCTGCTTGGCAATGCCGTCAAATTCACTCAACAAGGCCAGGTTATTTTGCGCGTCGACCGCGTTGCCCCTGGCCAACAATCTGAAAGTCTGGAACAGGCGCGCATATCTTTTGTTATCCAGGACACAGGTCCGGGCATCAGCCCTGACGAACTTCAAACTATATTCATCCCCTTCGTGCAAACTGCTGCTGGAAAAAAATCTCAAGAAGGTACAGGCCTGGGTTTGAGCATCAGCCAACAGTTCGTCAACTTGATGGGTGGCGAGATTGGCGTCGAAAGTGTAGTTGGACATGGCAGCACTTTCTCTTTCGACATCCCTGTTACAGTTGTCGACCCGGACGAATTGGAACTTCCCCAACCAACTCGCCAGGTAATTGGGCTCGCGCCTGGGCAGCCTACTTTCCGCCTGTTGGTTGTCGATGATCAGGAAGTGAACCGCCGCTTGCTGGTGCGCATTTTCACTCCGCTGGGCTTCGAAGTGCGCGAAGCCGCCAATGGTCAAGAAGCGATCGATATTTGGGAGAACTGGCAGCCTCATCTAATATGGATGGATATGCGGATGCCGGTATTGGATGGATATGAAGCCACCCGGCGGATTAAAGCCAGCACCCGCGGCCAGGCGACGATCATTGTGGCCCTAACTGCCAGCGGCCTGGAAGAAGAAAAGAGTGTCATCCTTTCGGAAGGTTGCGATGATTACATGCGCAAACCTTTTTTGGAACGAGATCTATTCGCAGTGCTCGAACGGCATCTGGGTGTGCGCTTTGTTTACCAATCGATCGACAGAGATGCGTCTGCTGTACTGGCGCATAGTTCGCCCGATGCCCGGTCGATCATCGAAGCAGATTTTCTGGATAAGTTGGCTTCTTCATCTCCAGGCTGGTTGGATGAATTGGAACGGGCAGCCACGCTCGGTGATGTCAAGGCCTTGGAGCATTTCGCTGCCCAGGCGTCTGCAAGCGATCCTGACCTGGCCAACGGCCTCGCCAGCCTGGCGCAACGCTTTGATTATGATGGTCTGCTCGATTTGATCAAGCGCTCTCGCAAGGATGAACACGATGAATCCCAATCAACTCACTGAAAAACAGTCGGCTTCAGAGAGCATCCTGATTGTCGATGATACCCCCGCTAACCTGCGCCTGCTCTCCGAAATTTTACAACAGCGTGGCTACCAGGTGCGCGCGGCGGCCAATGGGCGCCGCGCCTTGGCTTCGGTCGCTGCTGAACCGCCTGATCTGATCTTGCTGGATATCCGCATGCCTGAGCTAGATGGTTACGAAGTCTGCTTGCAGTTAAAAGAACGCTCCCAGAGTCGCGATATCCCGGTCTTGTTCATCAGCGCCCTGGATGAAATTCAGGACAAAATGAAGGCTTTCGCTGTTGGCGGTTTGGATTATATTACCAAGCCCTTCCAGGTTGAAGAAGTGGTCGCCAGGGTCGATACCCACCTGGCGCTGCGTCGCCTACAGAAGAACCTGCTAGAAGCCAATCAGCGCATGCAGAACGAACTGGAACTGGCAGCCCAGGTGCAAGCCAGCATGATGCGCCGCCGGTTTCCCAATATCCCTGACTGGCAGCTGGCGGTGAAATTGATTCCCGCTAAGCAAACCTGCGGCGATTTCTTCGATGTACTGCGCTTGCCCGATAGACAGATCGGATTGATCATTGCCGATGTGGTTGACAAAGGTGTTGGCGCAGCGCTGTATATGTCGATGAGTTGCGCCTTGCTGCGCACCTATGTCATGGAATACCCTACCCAACCGGCGCAGGCTTTGGCTGCTGTCAACCAGCGCATTTTGGAAGACACCACCAGCGACCAGTTCGTCACGGTTTTTCTCGGCGTTCTCGACCCGCAAACCGGTCGCCTGCTCTATAGCAACGCTGGTCATAACCCGCCAGTGCTAGCGCGCCCCCTGCCAAAACAACCCACCAATCCGGCTGGAGGGTCTTCGTCGATTACAGAACTTGCTCGAACCGGGATGGCCCTGGGAGTCATATCAGATTCTGAGTGGCAGCAAGCCGAGGCGCAACTGGCGCCAGGGGATGGATTAGTTTTATACACGGATGGCGTTACCGACGCCGAAAATTCTCATGGCAAGGAGTATGACGTTGCTCGCTTGCACCGTGTGGTGCAGTCCAACCTGCATTTACCCGCCGAGGGGCTGCGCGATGCGATTATCGCAGACATCGATCAATGGACCGGTGCAGAAGGCGCTACCGCCCCTTCTGGCGGTCAGTTCGATGACATTGCCCTGATGATTCTGAAGTATACCGGCTGAACCCAATCGTGGAATCGTCTTCTAGGAGGCTGGCATGAATGCAACTTTTTATTTCAAGCTGTATCTGGCGACTTTTGCTGTCTTCATGGTTATTGACTTGATCTGGCTGGGTCTGGTAGCACGCGGCCTGTACAATCAATACCTGGGCTATCTGCTTGCGCCCAAGGTTAACTGGGCGGCGGCGATTTTGTTTTACCTGCTGTGGATTGGCGGGTTACTGTTCTTCGCTCTGGTGCCCGGACTGCAGGCCGAATCCTTCGGAAAAGCGCTCTTGTATGGGGCATTGTTTGGTTTTATCACCTACGCCACCTACGACCTGACCAACCTGGCAACAGTCAAAGATTGGCCGGTAGCAATCACGATTATTGATATGATTTGGGGAACGTTTTTAGCCAGCGCCACCACCGCAGCCAGCTTTTTTATTGGGCGCTGGCTGCTCGGATAGCTCAGGTCGGGAATTTTTCTCACATCAGGGATTATAGGGGCGTTTTTATTGCGGCACAGGCCGTCCACCCTGAATAAACACCCGTGCTACTCTTGGTAGCAGTCCGGTGGTTACTTCGTAGTTGATTGTGCCAGCCAGTTCAGCGACCTCTTCGGCCGAAATATGCCCGGCGCCCTGGCGACCGATTAAAACCGCTTCATCGCCCAACTTTACTCCTGGAATATGGCTGATATCGATCACGATCTGGTCCATGCTCACCCGTCCGACTACCGGCGCGCGCTGCCCGCGTACCAGCACCACACCTTTGTTCGACAGGCTGCGATGGTATCCATCGCCATAACCGGCTGGCAATAAGGCCACTGTAG
This sequence comes from Anaerolineales bacterium, assembly GCA_020061105.1. Classification (GTDB taxonomy): domain Bacteria; phylum Chloroflexota; class Anaerolineae; order Anaerolineales; family UBA4823; genus JAGUYW01. The sequence continues at coordinate 27,853 of JAGUYW010000030.1, forward strand.
TAGCTTGTTGGGTAACATGAGTGCGCCCGTAGCCAATCCCTGCTCCCGCCGGCAACTGGCGCACCCGTGCCACCATGCTTTTGAGCGCCAACGCTGGACGAATTTCGAATGGCGGCGCCCACTCGTTAGATGGGCGCAGACCGTAGATGCCAATGCCCGGTCGCACAGCATCCAGGTGCGACTGCGGCAAAGTCATCGCAGCTGCGCTATTTGCGGCGTGCACCAGCGGGATGCGGATACCAGCCTGTTCAACCGCTGTCCGAACTTCGTTGAAAACTTGCCATTGCGCCAGCGCCTGGGTTTGGTCAGCCCAATCGGCTGTGGCAAAATGCGTGAAAAGACCTTCTATTGCAATCCCACCAAATCCGCCTGCAGACTGCCGGGCGATGCCTTGCAGGGCGCGTAGAAATTCCACTACCTCATCCGGCAGTAAACCATAGCGTCCCATGCCGGTATCCACCTTGACATGCACTGGGATTACCCGCCCACGGGCGCTGGCTTGCGCCGCCAGTGCCTGGGCGAATTCCAGGGTCGTTACACTGGGAGTCAAACGCCACTCGGCTGCCAAGGCAGCTCCGCTGGGGGGAGTATAGCCCATGACCAGCACCGGCGCGTCAACCCATGCCTGGCGCAGCGCCACACCCTCGCCTACCCGGTGTACTGCCAACATACTTGCCCCGGCAGCCACGGCTGCTTGAGCGACCGGCGCCGCCCCATGTCCATAGGCATTGGCCTTGACAACTCCAATCACCTGCGCCAGCGGGTCGATATGGCGCTTGAAAGCGCGCACATTGTATTGAATTGCATCCAGGTCAATCTCAGCCCAGGTGACTGCGCCTTCTGGCGCTGCAGCAAACATCGTCGTTACCCTCCCAGGTAAGCCTCACGCACTCTCGGATCTTTCAATAGCTCCTCACCTGTGCCTGCCAGGGTGATGGTTCCTGTTTCGAGCACATAGGCGCGCGAAGCCACTCGCAAAGCCATATTGGCGTTTTGTTCCACCAGCAGCACTGTTGTGCCCTGGCGGTTAATCTCTTGCACCACCTGGAAGATATCTCGCACCAAAACCGGCGCCAGCCCCATCGAGGGTTCATCTAGCAGCATCATTTTCGCGCGGCTCATTAAAGCGCGTCCCACAGCCAGCATCTGCTGTTCGCCGCCTGAGAGCGTGCCGCTCAATTGGCTTTGGCGTTCTTGCAAGCGTGGAAAAATTTTAAACACACGCTCGTAATCATCAGCGATCGCCCCCTTGTCTTTGCGTTGCCAGGTGGCAAGCTTTAAGTTTTCAAGCACCGTCAGGTTGCCAAAAATACCGCGTCCCTCCGGCACCTGAGCTATTCCGCGCCCCACGATTTGGTCGGCTGGCACACGCCGTAAACTTTGCCCCTGGTACCAGATATCTCCCGAATAGGGCACCAGACCGGAAATGCCGCGCAAGGTGGTGGACTTGCCTGCCCCGTTGGCGCCGATCAAGGTGACGATCTCTCCCTCATACACATCGAAGGAGATGCCTTTCACCGCCAGGATATTCCCATAGGAGATGACCAGGTCCCGCACTGCCAGCAAGGGAATCTGATCGTCGCTGCGCGGGGATGATGTTGGAAGAGAAGCAGCGCTCATAGATCATCTCCTTCGCCCAGGTAAGCTTCCAGTACCTCAGAATTATTTTGAATCTCAACCGGCAGCCCTTCTGCAATCGTCTTGCCAAAATCCAACACCTTCAGGCGTTCGCAGATGTTCATCACCAAGCGCATCTGGTGTTCGATCAAGATGATCGTCAGATCGAACTCCTGGCGAATCCAGGCGATAAACTCCATCAGCCGGTCAATCTCCTTCGGGTTAATCCCTGCTGCTGGTTCATCCAGCAGCAGAATTTTGGGCCGGGTGGCCATCGCGCGGGCGATCTCCAGCCTGCGCTGCAAGCCATAGGGCAGGTTCATCGCTAATTCGCTGGCGTAATCGTGAAGTTTGAAAAATTCTAGCAGTTCCAGGGCGTAATTTTGAATGCGCGTTTCTTCGCTGCGAAAACGACCCAGGTGCAGCAAGGCTTCCCACGGGCTATACCCGACCTGGTTGAATGCGGCAATGCGCACATTATCCAGTACGGTCAGTTCCCTGAAAAGGCGAATATTCTGAAAAGTACGCGCGATGCCCAGGGCGGTCACCTGGTTGGGGCGCAGACCAACCAGTTCCACCGCCTGCCCATTATTGAAAAACTGGATGCTTCCCTGGCTGGCTTTATAGACGCCGGTAATCAGGTTGAAGACGGTGGTTTTGCCAGCTCCATTCGGGCCGATAATGCCCACCAGTTCGCCTGGTTGCAGATCTAGATTGAAATCCATCACTGCGCACAAACCGCCGAAGTAGTGGGTCAGGCTTTTAGTCTGCAGCAGCATTGCCCACCTCCTTCTTCTTTCCAACCAGCAGTTCGCTATTTGGGACGAACCAGCGAAATTCACGCAGCCCCATAATGCCACGTGGGCGATACAACATCAGAAAAACCAATAGCAGAGGCATCAACACGAAGCGCCACACTTGCAGCGGGCGCAGCACCTCCAACAGAACGGTATAGATGGTGGCGCCTAAAACCGACCCACCGATCGAACCGATTCCCCCCAGGTACACCATAATCAGGAAGTCGGTCGATTTGATGATGTCAAAGACGCGCGGGCTGATGAACTGCAGCAGGTGTGCAAACAAAGCCCCGCCTATTCCGGCGAAGAACGACGAAAGGACAAAAGCCAGCAGCTTGACCTGGCGCGTATTGACGCTCATCAGGTCGCTGGCGATCTCATCTTCTCGCAGCGAGAGCACCCCGCGCCCAAAGTTGGAGTAGATGAAATTGCGGATCACCCACACCGCCAGTACAGTCCAGAAGAACACCCAGGGCATGGTAGTCAATTTATCGATCCCTGGGATGCCGCGCGGCCCGCCAATTGCTTCGATGTTCTCGATTACCGATTTGACGATCATATTGAAGGCCAGAGTAACAATTGCCAGGTAGTCGCCGCGCGTTCGGAAAGATGGCACCGCTACGAGTAAACCGACCAGTGCTGCTCCAGCCCCGCCTGCCAATACGATTAGCGGAAAGACAATCATAACTAACGGACCTTCGAGCCAGGCGTAAGGGAGCACTTGCGTAGTCAGCAGCGCGCCGATATAAGCGCCCACTGCCATAAAGCCGGCGTGCCCGACCGAAAATTCGCCCATATAGCCGTTGATCAGGTTCAAGCTGATGGTCATGATGATATTGATGCCAACATACATCATGATCAACTGCACATATTCATTGACCAGCCGGAATTGTGGAATCAGGAACGAAAGCGCCAGGCCAATTACCAGCAATACAGGCAAGAGCCAGCGCCGGGCTAACAGGGCTTCCCAGGCTTGCGCAATCCGCAGTAGCAGTGGGCTTTGAGCGAAGCGAGCGCTCCAGGAGAGTTTTGATTTCGATGAATCGTTAGATGGCTGCGTAGTCATGGCTACACCTTCTGTGGGCGCGGCTGGCCCAAGATGCCGTATGGTCGAAAGATGAGCAGCACAAGCAGCAGGGTAAAGGCCACAAAGTCCCGGTAAGTGGAAGGTAGAAAAGCCGCCACCATAATTTCCACTCCGCCCAAGATGAACCCGCCGATCATCGCCCCGCGGATATTTCCGATTCCGCCTACCACCGCTGAAATGAAGGCTTTCCAACCAATCATGATGCCCATGTAGGGATCAATCACTGGAAAGGCCTGGCTGTACATTACCCCTGCTGCCCCGCCCAGGCTGGTGCCAATCGCAAAGGTAATCGAGATCACCAGGTTGACCGGCACGCCCATCAACGGCACGATGGTTTTATCCCACGAGACCGCCCGCATGGCCATTCCTACCATGGTGCGGCGAACGATGAAATCGAGCAGCACCATCAAGCCCAGCGACATCAGGATGATGATGATTTGCAGCGAAGAAACAGTCACGCCGCCGATCGTCCAGGTAATATTTTGTAAAAGCTGCGGTACCGATTGTGGGTAAGGGTAGAAAACCAGTGTCAGGTTTTCAAGAAAGATGCCCACACCCAGGGCCGTGATAATGGCTGAGACGCGTGGCGCCTGGCGCAGCGGTTTGTAAGCCACGCGTTCAATCGCCACCCCCAGCAGTCCCACCCCAATCATCGAAATGAGCAAAGTGGGAATGAAAGGCAGTTTGAATGCCAAAGCCGCCATGAAGCCAAAGAAAGCGCCCACCATGAACAAATCACCATGGGCGAAGTTGATCATGGTCAGGATGCCATACACCATGGTGTACCCCAGGGCGATTAAGGCGTAAATGCTGCCAAGCTGTAAAGCGTTCAGGGATTGCTGCAAAATATAGATCATAGAAAAATCCCCGGCAGAACCTGTTTGTGATCATTCCAGAACTCCTGCAAGCGACAACTGCCGCTTGCAGGAGCCGAATAATCATTTATCGTCTAGGGATTGGCATTGGCAAAGAAGACAAATTTGCCATTGACAATTTGCAGGATTACGGCGCTCTTGATCGGGTCGCCAGAACCTTCTGCGAATTGCATGGTGCCCGTGACGCCTTCGAAGTTGGGGATCTTTGCCAGGGCGTCGCGCACTGCCTGACGGTCAATCTTGCCAGCCGCCTTCAGCGCCTGCCACAGCAAGCCGAAAGAGTCGTAGGTCAGGGCGGCTACATCGTCAGGAGTATTGCCATATTTGGCGGTGTAGGCATCAATAAAGCCTTTCGCAACTGGGGTTGCATTATCGGCTGCATAGTGAGTGCTGAAGTAATAGCTCTCGCAGTCAGTCCCACACAGAGTGATCAATTCAGCGCTGCCCCATGAGTCGCTGCCCAGGAAGGGCACTGTGATGCCCAGGCGCTTGGCCTGCTGGATCTGCAGCGGAACTTCGCTGTAGTAGTTGGGCAGGAAAACCACATCCGGGTTGGTGTCTTTGATCTTGGTCAGTTGGGCGGTGAAGTCCTTGTCGCCGGTGGTGTAGGTCTCGAAAGCCACTACCGTACCGCCGCTGCCTTCGAAGGTTGCCTTGAAGAACTCGGCAATGCCCTTGTTGTAATCAGAGGCCACATCGTATAACACTGCTGCTCGGGTCGCTTTCAGATTGTCCAGAGCAAAGCGGGCTATCACGCGCCCCTGGAACGGGTCGATGAAGGCCGCGCGGAAGACATACTTCTTCGAGGCGTCGGTCTTAGCGTCCAGGGTGGTCTTGGGGTTGGTAGACCACGGGCTGATCAACACCACCTTCGAGCTTTCAGCTATTTCAGAGGCTGGGATGGCATAGCGGCTGGCGTTCGGGCCGATAATCGCCACCACATTTTGTTGGGTGATCAGTTTCTGGGCTGCTGAAGCCGATTGGTCGGCTTTGCCGGCGTTGTCTTCAATAAAGAGCTCAACTTTGTACTTTTTCCCGCCAATATCCAGGCCGCCGGCGTCGTTGATCTCAGCCACGGCCATTTCGGCTGCATTCTTGCACGAAGCGCCAACTGCGGGAATATCCCCCGTTAATTCAGCAACCAGACCTACCCGGATGGTGTCGGCGCCACCGCCTGCTCCACCACAGCCCGATAGTACCAGGCTCAGGATGATCAAGAAGCTGACGAACAGCAATCCTTTCTTCATAGCTCTCTCCTCGTGTGTGCTTAAAGTCAGAACGAACTGTTGTATGAAATTGTAATCAGGTTAGTTGTTGAGTTACAAGTTGTGATGCTTTTTTGCGCCGACCTCCTTTCTGGACAAGGTCTTGCCCGGCCGAAATCGCAGGCGCTGGGGCAATCAGGAGAATCGATACCCCAGGCAAATTAATTCTAAACTAATCTTATCACAAAACTATGTGTTTTTTGCCACTTATTATCGGGTCATGCTGGTGCAAAAGTGTTCACAAGCGTTACACCTGGTGTCGGGGATTCTCTACGGATGGTTCAGAGATTGTAGGACCAGTGACAGCGCCAATTCGACCCAGGCGGCATACATCTTGCCTGAAGGGTGTAGTCCATCAGCGGCAATCCAATCAATCTCTTGCGCCGCCTTGCGTGAGATCTCTGTGATATCGATATAGATGGCGCCCATGCTCTGCACTTCCTGGCGGTTTACTTCGTTGAAGGCGTCAATTTGGGCTGCGATCTGCCATCTTTCGCGCCCGGCGGCGAAAGGCGTCACGCCCCAATCAGGAATCGAGAGCACAAATACCCGTCCGGTACGCCCACCGGCAAATTCGATGGCCTGGAGCAGCAAGCTCCTGAATTCGCTGCGATAAGCCTGCACATCCAGGCCGCGGTATTGGTTGTTCACCCCAATCAGCAGCGAAACCAGGTCGAAAGGTCCTTGCGGTTTGGCTTGGGCGATTCCAACCGTTAACTCGCCAGTTGTCCAGCCGGTGCGAGCGATGATTTGTGGGTCTTGCATTGCCAGCCCCTGCGCCCGCAAAGCCGCCGCCAGCTGCATCGGCCAGCGTTCACCAACCTCAACTCCTTCTCCGATCGTGTACGAGTCGCCTAATGCCAGGTAATTCATTGTTTCGGATGGCGGTAAAGTCTCCACAGGCCCGTCCTTCTCTAATTCGCCCAGTGTGCTACAGGCTGCCAGGCTCAAGAGTACCAAGATCAATAACCAGTCCATCACATCTCTCTTTCGTAATTTGATTATAGGCGCAATTTCTGGCCTGTCAAATTTGCGAGCGGTTTACGAATTTCTTTTCCGTCCACAGGTATAATTGATTTAACCCAGAAAATGGAGAAGCAATCGATGAAAGCGTTACTCGAAAAACTTCACCTGCAACCTTCCAACCCCGGCGCTTGCAGCGGGCCGGATGGTTGGGTGAGCGACCCTGCAGGCAAAGAATTGATATCCTATAATCCCACAACAGGCGAAGCGCTGGCTGGCGTTGTCCAGGCCACCGCAGCGGCCTACCAGGCCATTGCGGACAACGCCCAACAAGCTTTCTTGAAATGGCGCCAGATACCAGCCCCTAAACGTGGTCTTGTGGTGCGCGACCTGGCAGACGCCTTGCGCCAGGCCAAAGAACCGCTTGGCGACCTGGTTTCGCTCGAGATGGGCAAGATCAAAGCGGAAGGTCAGGGCGAAGTGCAGGAAATGATCGATATTTGCGATTTTGCTGTGGGTCTCTCGCGCCAGTTGTATGGGCTGACCATGCCTTCTGAGCGCCCTGGGCATCGCATGTTCGAGCAGTGGCACCCGCTGGGAGTGGTGGGGGTGATCACAGCATTCAATTTCCCCACCGCAGTCTGGTCGTGGAATGCGGCTATTGCTGCAGTATGCGGCGACCCGGTGCTTTGGAAGCCATCCTCTTCTACACCGCTGTGCGCCATTGCCGTGCAGCATATTGCCAACCAGGTGATGGCCGATCACGGCCTGCAAGGGATTTTTAACCTGGTTATCGGCTCTGGACGCGAAGTTGGCGACCTGATGCTCAAAGATCCGCGCCTGCCGCTGATTTCATTTACGGGTTCTACCCACATCGGGCGGCGCGTTTCGACGATGGTAGCCGAACGTTTCGGACGCGCCATCCTGGAATTGGGCGGCAATAACGCCATCATTGTCACCGAGCAGGCTAACCTGGACCTGGCTGTGCGCGCCATTTTATTCGGCGCGGTTGGCACTGCCGGGCAGCGCTGCACTACCACCCGGCGCATCATCATGCACAAGGACATCGCCCCGCAACTTACTACCCGTTTGGTGGATGCCTACCGCCAGGTGCGCCTGGGCGACCCGCTCGACCCCAATGTGATGATGGGGCCGCTGGTGGACGGCGATGCTGTGCAGGACATGTTCGCAGCCCTGGAAGAGGCCCAGCAGCAAGGTGGCCAAATTTTAGCAGGCGGCGAGCGACGCCCCGATTTAGGCGCCAATTTTGTCGAGCCTACCCTCGTCAAAATGCCTGCTCAAACCGAGATTGTCAAACAAGAGACCTTTGCCCCGATCCTGTATTTGCTGGAATACAGCACCCTGGAGCAAGCCATTGAAATCCACAACGCTGTGCCGCAAGGTTTGTCAAGTGCCATCTTTACGGACAATTTGCGCCAGGCCGAAGCTTTTCTCTCGGCTGGCGGCTCGGATTGCGGCATCGCCAATGTCAATATTGGCACCTCCGGGGCCGAGATTGGCGGCGCTTTTGGCGGCGAGAAAGAAACCGGCGGTGGGCGCGAGTCTGGTTCCGACGCCTGGAAGGCTTACATGCGCCGCCAGACCAACACCATCAATTACTCAACGGAATTGCCCCTGGCGCAGGGGATAAAGTTTGGAGAATAAAAAGTCATGCCTGGCAATAAAAAACGCTCTATCCAACCTGAAGACCTGTATCGCTTTCAACTGCTCAATGAAGTGCGCCTATCGCCTGATGGGTTGCACGTAATCTATACGGTCCAGCGCGTTGACCGTAAAACCGAAAAGAAATATTCCAACCTGTGGGTCGTCGACACCGGTACTGCCCAGGCACGCCAATTTACCTGGGGCGATCAGTCGGATAGCATGCCCCGTTGGTCTCCGGATGGGCAGCGCATCGCTTTTCTTTCCAACCGCCTGGACAAGGAAAAGCCTGCCCAAATCTTCATCATTCCCTTCACCGGCGGCGAAGCGCGGCCGCTGACCGATAATTTCGCTTCGATCGGCGCGTTTGCCTGGTCTCCAGACGGGAAGCGCCTGCTTTGCCAGGCGCGTAAAAAAGATGCCGAGGTTGTAGAACGCGAGAAGGATGAGCAAAAGAAAAAGCTCGGCGTGGTGGCGCGCCATTACGATCGCTTGTTCTACAAATTAGATGGCTATGGCTACCTGCCTGATGAACGCTGGCACCTCTGGAAGGTGGAAGCTAACAGCGGCAAGGCGGTTCAACTCACTGGCCATCCGGTGTTTGATGAGCGCGATCCGGCGTGGTCGCCGGATGGCAAGTGGATTGCTTTCTTGTCGAACCGCAGCCCAGACCCCGATGCCAACCTGAACGCGGATGACTTATTTGTCATGCCAGCAAGCGGCGGCGAAATTCAACTCATCCCCACCCCTCCAGCAGGTAAATCCTTACCCAGTTTCTCTCCAGATGGCAAATGGATTGCCTATTACGGCGGCGATAACGAAGACCACGGCTATCAAAATATTGGTCTGTTTGTTGTCCCGGTCGATGGCTCCGCCCAAGCCAAAAACCTGACTGCGGCTTATGATCTGAACGTCTCCTGCTGGACGATCAATGATCTGGGGCAGCCGGAATTGATGCCGCCCACCTGGTCGAATGACAGCCAGGTGATCTATTTTCCAGTCACATTACACGGTAACTCGCTGCTCAAATTGATTTCCGTAAATAGCGATAGCCTTCAGGATGTCGTCCACCAAACTGGCGTGGTGGGCGGTTTCTCTTTTGACCAGGATCAACGACGACTGGCTTTTTTCTTCGGCGCCTTGGACGATCCCTGCCAGATTCATTTGATGGAAATGGGGAGCGGCAAGCAACGCCAGCTGACCCATATTAACCAGGAACTGCTGCGCACTTTTGATTTGGGTCAGATAGAAACTGTTTGGATCAAAGGACCAGCCGGCAACGATCTGCAGGGCTGGGTACTTAAACCACCCGGCTTCGACCCGCAGAAAAAATATCCTTCCATCCTGGAAATCCACGGCGGGCCGATGACCCAATATGGCAATTTCTTCATGCACGAGTTCTACTTCCTGGCGTCGCAAGGCTACGTAGTGCATTTTTGCAACCCGCGCGGCGGGCGCGGCTACGGTCAAGAACACACCAAAGCCATCTGGGGGGCATGGGGAAGCGCCGATTATGATGATTTAATGGCCTGGACGGATCATGTCGCTGCTCTGCCTTATATCGACCCCAGCCGCATGGGTGTTACCGGCGGTTCTTACGGCGGCTACATGACGGTGTGGATCATCGGTCACACCCGGCGTTTCAAGGCTGCTGTAACTCAGCGCTGTGTCAGCAATTTCATCAGCATGTGGGGCTCCAGCGATTTTAACTGGTCTTTCCAGTTTGAACTGCAGACCGGGGCGCCCTTCGAGGATTTACAGAAATATTGGGACATGTCGCCGATCAAATATATTGGCAATGCTCGCACGCCTACTCTGGTAATTCATAATGAGAATGATCAGCGTTGTCCCATCGAGCAAGGCGAGCAGGTCTTTGTTGCTCTCAAGCGCCTGGGCGTAGAAACAGAGTTTGTGCGCTTCCCCGAAGAGTTCCACGGGCTGTCGCGGTCGGGGCGCACAGATCGGCGTATCGTTCGCCTGAACCATATTGCGCGCTGGTTCAATCGATATTTATAGGCAGCTTGGAACTAACGATGAAGTGGTACAAAGACACTCTGCAAATTTCAACTTCCGGTAAGGGCTTGAATGACTTTACCCAGCAGGCGCAGGCGCGCCTCCAGCAGTGGGACGTCGGTCACGGGATGTGTTTTCTATATGTTCCACACACCAGCGCCTCCTTGGTAATCAGCGAAAGTTATGATTCGACCGCCAGGGTCGACCTGGAGGCTTTCATGGAGCGCCTGGCGCCTGAAAACCAGCCCTGGCATTATCACAGTTTGGAAGGCGGCGACGATTCTCCCTCCCATATGCGAGCGATGGTGACCAATACCAGCCTCGATATTCCAGTCGAGAATGGCAAACTTTGCTTGGGGAGATGGCAGGGCATTTACTTGTTTGAACACCGCCGCCGCGAGCATCGTCGCCAGGTCTTGATCCGTTGTTTGAGCGTCGATTCCTCTGAAGTGGCTTAAGGAGCGACTTTTACGGAACTATTTTCACCTGGTTAGCGTCTTGCCAATGTACAGCCTCTTACCCCCTGTACAGGAGTAATTGCATGGAAAAGCATATCCAACCTGGAACCAAGAATATGTTTCGGCACTTAATAATCCTCTTCCTCATAGCAGCCTTTGGGTTGAGCGCTTGCTTTCCCTTTCTGCCCAGCCGCCAGGACGATAGCGCCAATGCTATCTACACTGCTGCTGCTGAGACGGTTATGGCGCAGATGACCCTTTCGGCTGGCGGTACTGCCGTAGCCAGGCTGACGGAGATATCTCAGGCCACGGCTACCCCTGTTGCAGTAGACGCCCAGCCTACCAACACAGCGGTCTCGCCTAGCGACACAGCCTGGCCGACCCCAACCGAGACCTCCTGGCCAACCGCCACGTTTACAACCTGGCCCAGCCCGACTAACACGCTGCTGCCCACCGCTACTGCCACTGTGCCGGTGGTCTACCCAACATACTTACCCACCGCTACGTCTGCACCCTGCAACTGGGCCCAATTTGTTAAAGATGTCACGATTCCAGATGGTACAGTTCTTGCCCCTGGGCAGGCCTTCACCAAAACCTGGCGGCTGCGCAATATTGGTTCTTGCACCTGGGCTGTGGGCTATTCGCTGGTGTTTCATAGCGGCGACCGGCTGCATACCCAAAGCACCGTAAAAATTAATCAAACTATCTATCCTGGGCAGACTGCTGATCTATCGCTGCAGTTGGTAGCGCCCATTCAACCCGGACAATATCGCAGCTATTGGATGCTCAGCAACACCACCGGGCAATTGTTTGGCATTGGCGCTAAAGCCGACCGGCCCTTCTGGGTAGATATCAAGGTTGGCTCTGCCCCCTCACCTTACGCCCTGGACTTTGTTGAGCAAATGTGCGCGGCCAAATGGAGCAGCACACTCAGCAACAACCTGCCCTGCCCAGGTAATTCCAGCAGCAAAGAAGGTTCAATTATCCGCCTGAACGAACCGTGGCTGGAAACCGGAAAACTGGAGAACGAACCTGCCTTGTGGACGCGCCCGGCGCGCTTGAACGATGGTTATATCGCCGGCTTGTATCCGGCCTATAAGGTGCAGATGGGCGACCGGTTTACCGCCGATATTGGCTGTTTGTTTGACAGCCCGGGTTGTGATGTGACCTTTTACCTGAGCTACGTGATCAGCGGGCAAAACCCACAGGATATTGCCTGGTGGCGTGAAGTGCAGGATGGAACCATCACCCGCGTCAACCTGGATCTGTCTTTCCTGGCTGGTCAATCGGTGCAGTTTATCTTGCGGGTGGTCAACAACGGTGTCGCTGCCAACGCCAACGCTTTCTGGTTGGTGCCATCCATCCGCAGGTAATCGTTCTCGAGAATAAAAAAGAGTCAGAATCCATCATACAGATGCATTCTGACTCTTTTGCGTATTTTAATGCGGTTGGTTATTTGGGTAGTTCGTAGAGCTCCACCATCACGCCGTTGGCGCTCTTGGGGTGAATAAAGGCGTATTTTCTGCCGTCCATCCCATCCACCGCAGTTTCGTTGATCAGCTGGATGCCCTTTTCTTTCAAGTGCGCCAGCATGCCCTCGATATCATCCACTTCCAGGCAGATATGGTGCATGCCCGGGCCGCGCTTTTCCAGGTAGCGCGCCAGTCCAGAGTCGTCCGTGGTCGGTTTTACCAGTTCGATTTCACTGCCGCCTACTGGCAAGAATGCCACCATCGATTTCTCTGCCGGCACATCTACAATGTGAGCAAGCTGGATCCCCAGGGCATCTTGCCAGAAATCCACCGTTTTCTGTAAATCATCCACCAAAATTGCCACATGATCGATGCGAGTTACTTTTGCCATGTTTTCATCCTCTTTCCAGAATTTCGTGTGTTTATACCCAGGCCGGCGGTTGGTACTCGCCCCATGTCTGCCGCATTACGCCGCAAATCTCGCCCAGGGTGAGTTGCTGCTCGACACATTCGATAAATAAAGGCATCAGGTTTTCGCTGCTGCGCGCCGCGTTCTCCAGGCGTTCCAGCAGTTCATTTGTTCGCTGGGCGTCGCGCCGCTCCCGCAACTCGGCCAGCCGGGCGCGCTGGTTTTGCTCGATCATCGGATCCACGCGCAAACGTTCCAACTCCATGGTCTCGTCCACCTGGAAAGCGTTCACCCCTACCACCACCTCCTCGCCGCGTTCCAGGGCTTGCTGGAACTCGTAGGCAGCGTTTTGAATCTCTTCCTGGATATAGCCGCGTTCGATAGCTTGCAGGGCGCCGCCCATTTCGTCGATCTTTTGAATATAAGTTTCGGCGCGGCGCTCGATCTCATCGGTCAGGTATTCCACCAGGTAAGAGCCAGCCAGCGGGTCAACCGTGTCGGCTACGCTGGATTCGTGGGCGATGATTTGCTGGCTGCGCAGCGCCACTCGCACCGCTTTTTCGGTTGGCAGCCAAAGGGCCTCGTCCATGCTGTTGGTGTGCAGCGACTGCGTCCCACCCATCACGGCTGCCATCGCTTGCAAAGCTACCCGCACAACATTGTTTTCAGGCTGCTGAGCGGTCAGCGTGGAGCCGGCGGTTTGGGTGTGGAAGCGCAGCATCCAGGCACGCGGGTTCTGTGACTGGAATCGCTGACGCATGATTTTAGACCACATGCGCCGGGCGGCGCGGAATTTTGCCACTTCTTCCAGGAAGTTGTTATGGGCGTTGAAGAAGAACGATAATTGCTCGCCGAAGCCATCGACCTGCAAACCTGCCTCGATGGCTGCCTGCACATAGGCAATCCCATTCGCCAGGGTGAACGCCACCTCCTGCGCAGCAGTCGAACCGGCTTCGCGGATGTGGTATCCTGAAATGCTGATTGTGTTCCAGTGCGGCACATTGGCCTGGCAAAATTGGAAGATATTGGTAATCAGGCGCATCGATGGCACAGGTGGGAAGATGTAGGTGCCACGGGCGATATATTCTTTCAGGATATCGTTCTGGATGGTACCGCGTAGTTGACGAGTCTCCACCCCCTGGCGTCTGGCGACGGCGATGTACATCGCCAGCAAGATTGAAGCCGGGGCGTTAATCGTCATGCTGGTTGATACTTTATCCAGGGGGATTTCATGGAACAAGGTTTGCATATCTTCCAGCGATGAAATCGATACGCCCACTTTGCCCACCTCGCCCATGGCGATCGGGTCATCGGCGTCGTAACCGATCTGCGTTGGCAGGTCAAAAGCCACCGACAGTCCGGTTTGCCCTTGTCCGAGCAGGTAGCGATAGCGTTGGTTCGATTCCTCAGCGCTGGCGTATCCGGCGTATTGGCGCATCGTCCAGAAACGCCCGCGATACATGTTGGGCTGTACCCCGCGGGTAAACGGGTACTCTCCCGGAAAGCCCAACTTTTCCATGTAATCCGGGTCATCATCCTGCGGTAATAAAAAATGGGGCAGTGGGATGCTGGAGGAGGTCTGGAAATTCTTCTTGCGCTCTGGAAAGCGCTTAATCATTGGATTGAGAGTTTTTTCTTGCCAGCGATCCCGTTCAGATTCGATGGTCATAAGGCGCTCCTGTTTTTTTGGGGGTTGAGAAGTCAAACAGTAATTGGTGGTCAGTCAATCAGTGATTCGTTGATCAGTCGATGCGGGGTCTGAGGACAATCGTCTGCTATCATTTGTGTTCGAATATATTGAGTATACCTGATCTGTGCCGAAAAGGTAGAGTGTTTCGTCACCCTGTTTCGTGACAATTTTCACATTACAAAGGTTGGCGTTACCACCCTTGTAATCTGAAGCGCACTAAGAGGCTAAAAATCCTCGTAATCGTGGCCGTGTATGGTAAACTTTCATAATCAATATACTACCCACTCATCACCATTCTCTACTCACTACTCACCAATCACATCCCATTCCCACCATGAAAATCCTCACCATCGACATCGGTACCGGAACGCAAGATATTTATCTCTATGACTCTCGCCAGGATTTAGAGAACGGTTTCAAACTGGTTGTCCCCTCGCCCACCATGATCATCCACCGGCGCTTGAAAGCTGCCACCCGCCGGGGCCAACCCGTGCTGCTGGATGGCGTAATCATGGGCGGCGGACCAGGCGCCTGGGCGGCTGAAGCGCACGCCCGCGCCGGGATCCCGATCTACGCCACTCCCCAGGCGGCGCGCACTCTCAACGACGACCTGGAGCAAGTGGCGCAAGCTGGCATCCAAATCGTGAGCGAAGATGAAGCCCTTCGCTTGCCGGCTTCGGTGCAGCGCATCTTGTTGCAAGACTTCGATTATGCCGCCATTGCTGGCGCTTTTGAGCAGTTCGGCGTGGCTTTGGACGACCTGGCGGCGATTGCCGTGGCGGTGTTCGACCACGGCGATGCCCCGCCAGATGTTTCTGATCGCCAGTTTCGTTTCGATTATCTGGACGAACGCATCCGCGCCGAGAACCGCCTGAGCGCCTTTGCCTATCAGGCCGAGGCTATCCCGGCGATCATGACGCGCTTGCAGGCAGTGGCGCAGTCGGTCCGTGCCAACCCGCAACTGCATGACCTACCCCTGGTGGTGATGGATACTGCCCCGGCGGCTGTCTTAGGCGCCAGCTTCGATGCTCGGGTGCGCGCCCAGTCGCGTGTGTTGGTTACCAATGTCGGCAATTTCCACACCCTGGCTTTCCGCCTCGGCCCTGGCGGGATCGAAGGCGTTTTTGAGCACCACACCGGTTTGCTTAACCTGCCAGCCCTGGAAACTTTACTGCGTGCCCTGGCCGATAGCAGCCTGACCCATGCAGATGTTTTTGAGCATCATGGGCATGGCGCCCTGGTTTACGATCCTGAGCCGCTGCCTTTGACAGGTGAATTAGACGTGGTGGTTACAGGGCCGCGCCGTAATATGATGACCCCCTCAACGTTACATCCGTACTTTGCCGTTCCCTTTGGCGATATGATGATCGCCGGCTGCTTTGGCTTGCTGGCTGCCGTTGCGGATGTGCAGCCCGAACTGGGCGAGCCCATCCGCCTATCTCTGGCTGGCGCGGGCGGCAGTGGGACCCCGCCATGGGAAATCAACTAAAGAAATGAAATAAATTTCAGCTTTATATGGATCAAACTACAGCGATTTGCACGCGCTTCCCCAGCGCCTGGGCTGCTTTTTCCAAAGTTTGTAATGTGACGGACTGATTTTCGGGATCAAGCAACCGGTCAAGCGCGGCTCGGCTGGTCTTCATCCGTTTTGCCATTGCTGATTTACTCAGATTCTGCTCTTGCATCAAGCGATAAATCTGAAACGCAATAACACGCTTCACAGCCACACTCTCCGCCTCTCCCAGCAGACCTTCTTCCGCTAGGAAATCATCAAAGTTACTACCGAGATATTGTTTCTTCATTTGCCGCCTCGCAACTGCGCGAATCGTTTTCGCGCCAGTTCTAGATCTTCTGTAGGTGTCCGTTGGGATTTCTTGATAAACCCATGTAGAAGGATCATCACACCTTCTTCTTCTGTAAAAAGTACTCGAGCTATGCCATCCCGCAGCCTGGACCGCACTTCCCATAATCCAGGCTCTAGCTTGCGTACGACGGGCATTCCCAATGGCCAACCAAATTGGACTGTCTTGATATCCGCTCCGATAATCTTTTTGTCTTCTATGGGTAAGGATTTAAGCCAGTCCCGCACAGGCTCATTTCCCATTGTTGTTCGGAAAAATACCACGCTCAGACGAAAATCATCGCTCACATACTAAAGTGTATCAATAATGATACAAACTGTCAATAGAGAATGTCAGCCTCGCATGTAGTTCTTACGTTATTTTTATAAATTTGCGGTATAACAATACTACGCGCTGGAACCGCAACCATTTGCAGTTTCCATAGATGTTCTGTTTGACAATTATCTAATACCGAATCAACTTTTTTCTAGGAGGTGAGCATGGCAAAAAAAGCAACAGGTCCAGCTCAGGACGCTCAATCAACCCCGCAAAGTAAAGAACACAACTTTAAGGCCGAAACCCGCCAGCTTTTGGATATTTTAATCCATTCGCTTTATACCGAGCGCGAGATTTTCTTGCGCGAATTGATCTCCAACGCTTCCGACGCATTGACGCGCCTGGATTTTGAACTGCTGACCAACCGTGATGTGCTTGACCCCGACGCCGAGCTCTCCATTCGCATCTTGCCGGACGAAGCCGAAGGCACTCTGACGATCCTGGATACAGGCATCGGTATGACTGCCCAGGAGCTTGAGCGCAACCTCGGCACAATCGCCCAATCGGGGGCGCGCGAGTTCCTGGCCGCCGCCCAGCAAAACGGCCAGCGCCTGTCCGACTTGATCGGTCAATTTGGGGTCGGTTTTTACTCGGCCTTCATGGTGGCTGAGTGGATCCGTGTGACCTCTCGCTCTTACCAGAAAGACGCCCAGGCGGCAGCCTGGTTCTGCACGGGCGCCGACACCTTCACGATCGAACCCGCCGACAAGGCCGAGCGCGGCACAGCAGTGGTGATCAAACTCAAAGAAGACGCCAGGGAATTCTTGCAAGAACACCGCCTGCGAGAAATCCTTCGCAAGCATTCCGACTTCGTGCCTTTCCCGATTTCGATTGGCGAATCGACCGAACAGGCTAATCGCCAGACGGCTATCTGGCGCCAACAGCCGCGCGAGGTCGAACAAAAAGATTACCACGATTTTTACCAGCAGCTCACCCTGGATTTCGAAGAGCCGCTCACCTACGCCCACATGGCGGTCGATGCGCCGGTGCAGATGTACGCCATCCTGTACATTCCGACCAAGCCGGAGCGCAGCATCTTCTCGCCGCGTAAGGAAGAAGGCCTCAAACTTTACGCTCGCAAAATCCTGATCCAGGAATACAACAAAGACCTGCTGCCCGAATATTTGAACTTTGTGCAAGGTGTGGTTGACTCGGAAGATATCCCGCTCAATGTCTCGCGCGAGGCCGTGCAATCAAGTCGCCTCATGGCCCAGCTCAAGAAGCTGGTTACCGGCAAAGTGCTCGATATGATCAAAAAGCTCGCCGCCGAAGACGCCGAGAAATACGCCGCTTTTTGGAAGAACTATGCCCGCTATATCAAGCAGGGCGTAGCGATTGAGCCCGAGGAACCCGAAGCGCTGTATCCCTTGCTGCGCTTCCATACCACCGATCAGCCGGAAACCTGGTCTTCGTTGGACGATTATATCGCCCGCATGAAGCCCGACCAGAAGGGCATCTATTACATCATCGGCGACGATGACCGTTCCGTGCTTTACAGCCCACACCTGGATGTGGTTCGCCATTATGGTTACCCGGTTTTGATGATGACTGACCCGCTGGATGCCTTCATGCTGGTGCGCCTGACCAGATACAAGGAAATTCCAGTTAGCAACGTAGCGACAGCCAGCCTGGCTCTGCCCGAGGGCGGCGAAGACAAGCCATCTGAAGACGGGGAAACCCCGGCGCCCGACCATGCCGGCCTGATCGAACGCTTCAAGAATATCCTGGGTGAGCGCATCAGCGATGTGCGCATTACCACCCGCCTGGTCGATTCACCTGCCCGTCTGGTCGACCCTGAAGGCGCCATGAACCAGGAGATGCAGCGCGTCTATCGCATGCTCAACCGCGAATACGAGGTTCCCAAGAAAGTATTGGAACTGAACCCGCGCCATATCCTGCTTACTCGCTTGCAGGCTTTGCAGGTGGATGACCCGTTGAACGAACTGGTGGTTGAACAAATTTACGAGGATGCCTTGCTGATCGAGGGGCTGCACCCCGATCCTGCCAGCATGATCGCCCGCATCCAGAAATTGATCGAAGCAGCTTTAGTATAATACAGGCAGCACAGGCGGGTATTCTCTGAGGGTATCCTGGCCTGTTTGGTTAGGCACCCTCTTGCGCCTGTGCTGCCACATGGCTTTTCTTCCTTTTTCGCCCGGCCCGAGGAGGGCGCATCGCTGATGGAAACCGAGGGCGTATCGCTATTTCAGTCTGGGGTGTGGCTGATCCCCTTGTTTCTGGTTGTCATGCTGGCGTTGCTCTTCTGGCTGGTGCGGCGTTGGCGAGACCGCATCCAGGCCGATCTGAAAGCTGTGCGCAGTGAACTGCGCCAGATGCGCAACACACGCCGCGAACTTGACCAGGCCTTGCAGGGCTACGCTCCTGACGATCCAGAGCCCTACGGGCAGCTTACGATCTCCTTGCAACAGCAGCTGCAGCGCATTGATACCCAAATTCATGACCTCGAACTGGAGTTGGTCAGGCTGCACGAACGCGCCAGCGCTGCAGCGCCAAAAGGTTTCCCGCAAGCGCTCAACGCCCCCAAAAGCTGGTACCAGTTACGCAGCGACGCTTTGGCCTTCTCGGAGCGCGCCGGGCAGACCTGGCAATCCATTGATGCCGCCGCGCAACAAACTCACTTGCTGGAGCGCCTGAGCTGGCAGGTGGCGCAGAAGGCCCGCCAGGTTTCCGCCTTGCAAGAGCAGGCCCACCAACTCATAGATCAGCTGCGCCAGCGCGGCCTGCATGGCGCAGCCCTCGAAGATGCTGCCCAGGTTGTGCAGCAAACTCACGCCGAAATCCAGCAAATCCCCATCTTTTTCCTGAGCGGCGATCAGAACAGCCTGCTGCAGCAAGCCGATAAAGCCAGCGCCAGCGCAGTGCACGGATTGGCGACCCGCGTTGAGCAAACGCTCCAGCCTGTGGTGGCGCAGGCCAGTGAATGGCAGCAGCAGTTCAGCCATCTCACCCGCCTTGCCGGCGGCTTGCAGCGCGCCTTGCAAACGCTCGAGCGCCTGCTTACCCAGCCGCCGCCAGTATTAAACGTTGTTGCCGCTCAGACTGCGTTCCAAGAGCTGCAAACCCAGGCCAACCAGGCGCACAGCCGCGTCCAGCAGCCTGCCGTCGAGCAACTCGAAACGTTGGCGCAGCAAGCTGGACATATTACCGAGAGCGCCCAAAAACTCGCTAATCAGTTAGCCCAGGCTTACGATGCCCTGCCCAGGCTGGCAACCGAGCTGGCGGATTTACAGAGCGGCCTGAAGAAAATGTCCCTCTCTCTCACTGCCTTGAGTTCGAAAAGCGCTTACCCGGTCGCCTGGTCAAAAAGCTCTGCCAGTATGAACGAACTCAACCAGCGCGCCGCAGTTATCGGCGCGGCCGGTAACACGCGCACCCCTGAACAGGCGCTCAATGACTTGCAGCGCGCTGCCCAGCTCAATGAGCAGCTGCGCGACCACCTGAGCCGGCTTCAACAACTCGAAATCCATTATGGCGAACTGCACCAGATCCTGACCAACCCGGAAATCAGCAACTTGCCGGCCTGGCTGGCGCAAATTGGGCGCCTGTCCGGTAAAGTTGGCCATTATGCTCCCGAAAACTGGCCTCGCCAGGACGCAGTGCGAGACCTGCCTGCTGAGGTGCAAGCGCTGGGTGAGATGATGCAACAGGCCATGCCCGCGGGCGCCATTCCTGAAGACCTGGTACCCCAACGGCTGGAAGACTCC
This sequence comes from Anaerolineales bacterium, assembly GCA_020061105.1. Classification (GTDB taxonomy): domain Bacteria; phylum Chloroflexota; class Anaerolineae; order Anaerolineales; family UBA4823; genus JAGUYW01. The sequence continues at coordinate 48,063 of JAGUYW010000030.1, forward strand.
CGCCGCCTGGCGCAGGCCTACCACAACCTGCAAAAGCGCGTCGAAAGCATCCACAACCGCCTGACCGACTTAGAAAAGCAAGAAAACCAGGTTCAAGAACGCCTGCGCGAGGCCCAAACGACAGTCAACCAGGTGGCGCTGCTGGTGGGCAGCAATCCCTTCCTTTCCCAACTCGCCGCCCAGGAGCTCGAACGCTTCAAGGTCGACTTGCAAAACGCCCTCCAGGAGCTTGAGCAGCGCCAGCGCGGCAGCCTTGAAAAGAAGGCCCGCTCTGGCGAAGCGCTGATTGAGAAAATCGAGCAAAGCGCCAACCGTTGGCTCGATCAACTCAACCAGGAAATCCAGACCCAGGCCCAAGCGTTGGCAGCGCGCTTGAAGGCACTCGATGAGATCGCCACACTTGAAGACCAGCCCGTTTACGAGGCACGGCGCGTGCTGTCCGCCAGGCCGACGGGCAGCGCCGGTCGCACCAGTAAAGCGAAATTTCGAATGCCAGAACTTACTCCGGAGTTCAAACGCCGCAGCGATTACTGGCAATCTTGCACCGGCGCCAGCAAGGGCCTGGAAGATATTGCGATGCCGGTGATTGACTCGTTCGATAAAGCCGCCGCCTATCGCCAGCAAAGCCGCGACCAGCTCAGCCAGGCGGCAAAATGGCTGCACGAAGTGCGCCAATGGCCTCCCACCGCCGTCTCGCTCGATGGCGAGCGCCAGGAACTGGACAACCTGGATAAGCAGTGGCAGGTTATGAAGGATGAACAAAAGCGCGGCATTCACCTTGTGCAGCAGTTAGAGCAGCTTGCCGCCCGTTATTATGACCTGGGCGTCAAGATCGATTCCGCCGTCCAACGCGCCGAGCAAGAGATGACCGCCATCGAACAGCTAGAAGCGCAGATTCACGATCTTTACGGGCTCTGGCAAGAAAATATGAACGCTTACCGCGACGATGCGCGAGTCGTGGGCGATATCCGCGCCCTCTTGGAAGCGGTTGAGCGTGAAAACGCCGCCATCAAGCGCCAATACAGGCAACAGGGACGCGACTCCAGCTATGGTCAGGTGATGCAAAACCTGAAAGCCTTGGAGCGCAAAGTGCGCTATTTCCTGGTTGACCTGGACGCCGACCACGCCCTGGATGTGCAAGGCAATGTCAGCCGCCGGCGCTAGTTTGAAATTTTGACCTTGATTAAAGGCAAGAAAGTGGTACAATGGCTTTCGCTTAAAGACTGCCCTCGTAGCTCAGTGGATTAGAGCATTTGCTTGCGGAGCAAAGGGTCGCGTGTTCGAGTCGCGCCGAGGGCGCCTGATAGCACCATCAAGACAATTGCCTGGCAAAATTCGCCAGGCAATTGCTATTAATTATGATCTTGCAAAGCAATCCATGGCATGTTAGAGTTAAGCCAGGAGTTCTTTTCGAAAAATCATGCCTGTGAAAAAACCTCAAATCTTACTCACTAACGATGATGGCATCGATTCGCCGGGCTTGTGGGCGGCTGCCAGGGTGCTTTCCAGCCTGGGCTATGTGAATGTGATTGCCCCGCGCGAGCAGTTTTCTGGCGCCGGGCGCAGCCTGCCCAGTACCTCGGATGGCATCATCAAGCCCCAACAAATGACTGTCAACGGCCAGACCTGGGAAGTGTATTCAGTGGGCGGCGCGCCGGCCCAAACCGTGCTGCACGCCGTCCTGGAAGTATTGCCCGAGCTGCCCGATCTGCTTGTTTCGGGTATTAATTTTGGAGAGAACGTGGGCAGCGGCGTAACTATCTCGGGCACGGTGGGGGCGGCTCTGGAAGGCGCTTCGATGGGCATTCCCTCGCTGGCTGTCTCCCTGGAAACCGAACCAGAACACCATTACAGCCACTCCGAAGAGGTGGATTTTTCAGTCGCCGCCTATTTCACTCACTATTTCGCGCAGTTGGTTTTGGAAAAAGGCCTGCCCGAGGATGTCGATGTGTTGAAGATCGATGTGCCTTGCAACGCCTCTCCCAAAACCCCCTGGGTGATGACGCGCTTATCCCGCCAGCGCTACTTCGAAGCCACCCGCCCTGAACGCCATTCCTGGGATGTACCCGGACGGGTCGGCTACCGCCGCATGCCGGATTTCGAGAAAGAGCAACCCGATACGGATGTCTATGCCTTACAGGTGCAGCGCTTGGTCTCGGTGACGCCGCTTAGCCTGGATTTAACTTCCCGCATCGATCTGCAAACCTACGAGCAGCGTTTGCGCCAGGCGCAAGGTCCAATAACTTAGGGTTGCTGAGTGTAGCTTAGCGCAGCCGGCCGGCCACCGGCGGTCTTTGTTGTAATAGCGCCAACATTTGGGAATGCACTGCCTGGTTGGCAGCCAGGATCGAACAGGGCAAGGCCAGGTAGTTCGCAGCGCCGGTTATTTTGGTGACCACCGCGCCGGCTTCGCTGGCGATCAGGCCTGCGGCGGCGACATCCCATGGCTGCACCCCGGTCTCCCAATAGCCATCGAAGCGCCCGGCTGCCACGTAACACAAATCGAGCGCCGCCGACCCTAACCGCCGCACCCCCAGGGAACGCAGCGCAAAGCGGGCGTAATGCCCCAGGTTGTTTTCTGGGTTGCTGCGCACGTCGTAAGGAAAACCGGTCGCCAGCAGACTTTGGTCTAACAAGTCGGCTGACCCAACATGCAAGCGCGCCCCATTGACGTAAGCGCCCTCCCCGCGTTCGGCGCTGAACAACTCGTCGTGCACAGGATCGTAAACCACCCCCAGCTGTACAATCTTTTCTTCCTCATAGGCAATCGAAACGCAATAAAACGGGATGCCATGCGCGTAATTGACCGTGCCATCCAATGGATCGATATACCAGCGGCAGCACGACCTTCCTGACAGGTTGCCGGTCTCCTCCGTAACGATTTCATCTTCGGGGTAGCGGGCGCGGATTCCATCAATCAGAAAACGTTCTGAACGGTGATCCACTTCCGTCACCAGGTCGATCACGCCTTTATGTTGTACATGCAAAGCCTGGCCTCGCCCGGCGCGCAAAATTTCTCCGGCCTGGCGCGCCAGCATTTCAAGATCGTTGATTGTCGGTGGCATATTTTTGGGTTACTCTGTGTATTGTTTGATCAGCTGATAAAGGTCATCCAACTCACGTTGGATTTCCTCGCGATGGGCGCGTGACTCTTCTAACAATGTTATAAAAGCCGCTTTCTGGTCCTCCGGCAAGGATTCGAGCAAACGCTCTGTGCGTTGAATCTGGTTGATTTTATGACGCAGTTTGCTCTCCAACCGCTCGCGATAGCCCTTGTAAAAAGCCTGTTCTTCCAAAGGCTTGGGAACCGTTGCTGGGCCGGCGGTCAGCACCTCTGCCACGGTGAGCAGCAGCTCCTCCGTGTCGACCGGCTTTTCAAGAAAGCGGACAGCCCCCAGCTTTAAAGCAAACTGTTTATCTTCCGGCGTCACATAGGTGGCCGACAGGAAGATAATCGGAATGCGGTTGGTCTTTGGATCGGTGCGCAGGCGGTGAACCAGGGCAAAGCCATCTAATTTTGGCATGAGAATGTCGGTGATGATCAGCGCCGGATGTTCGATCTGAATCTTTTCCAACGCTTCTTGCCCATTGCGGGCTGTTACCACCGGGTAGCCCTTGAAGCGCAGCGTGACTTCGAGCAGTTGCAGAATGTGGGCTATGTCTTCGACGACAAGCAGGGGGCCGTAGGGAATGCTCATGAGTGTATTGTATCTCTTTCAATCTGGGTTTCAAATCACAAAACTGTAAGGCCAATTTCTCTTCACGCCAGGCCGAGGTTTTCCTGTTCCAGCCGGACAAAGAATTCGGCCATCGCCAGGCAGCGGCTTTCCGCGATGTGTTGCGCAGAAGGGGTGTACAGGCGCTCCTGGATTTTTCGCAACTTAAACAGGAATTCATGATAGGCGCTATGCGCCTCGCCGGGCTGCCGGAGCCCGTACTCAAGAAATTCGCTGGAAATCGGCGCGTAGGCTGGTTGTCCAGCCTGGGCAGCATATGCCACCGCCCGCGCCGCGCCAATGGTTCCGATGGCATCCAGTTTATCGGCGTCGAATAAGACACGTGCTTCTAGGGTGTTTGGCGGTTCGTTGCGATCGCGGAAGCGATGCGCTCGGATACAATGTTGCACAGCGGCGATGCGCTCCGGCGCCCAACCCTGGGCAGTCAGAATTTGTCCTGCAAAAGCGGCCGAAATATGTTGGTGGGCGGCGCGTGCTTCACTCAATTCCAGACCGGCGTCTTCGGGTGGCGTTGCATCGTGCAATAAAGCCGCCGCGCCGACAATTTCCAGATCTGCGCCTTCTGCAGCGGCAATTTTTTCCGCCATCGCGTAGACTCGCAGCACATGATCGAAACCATGCACCGCGTCATTTTCAGGGTACCATGACCGCGCCAGGTTAATATCGAGCATATTCAAATCAGCCAGCTTTCAGGAATCCAGGTTAGACCGGATAAATGTGACCTTTCTTAATCACTGTTTGCACCAGGTTGCTGCCAAAGCGATAGCCCAGGTGGCGGTAATCGTCAACCGATAGGATCAGCAGGTCGGCCTGCTTACCGGGTTCCAACGATCCCAGGCGGTCGGCGCGCTGGATGGCCGCTGCAGCGTTGATGGTCGCCGCGGCAATCGCCTGGGCTGGCGTCAGTCGCATATAGCGGCAAGCCAGGGCCAGGGGAAATTGCATACTTTCGCACCAGGCCGTTCCAGGATTGCAATCGGTGGCGATAGCCAACAAGCCATCCGCTTCCAGGATGGCCTGGGCAGGCGTATACTCGGCCTCCCCCAGGCCAAAGGGTGTACAGGGCAGCGCCACAGCCACGGTGTCGCTGCGCCCCAGGGCGGCGATATCCTCCGCCGAAGTCTTTACAAGGTGGTCCGCTGATGCTGCTTCCAACTCTGCGGCCAGGCTTGCTCCGCCCAGGTTGTCAAATTCATCGGCGTGAATCTTCAAGGGAAAACCCATTTCCCGGGCTGTTGTCAGGATGCGCCGTGATTGTTCTAAGGTAAATGCGCCGGTTTCGCAGAAAACATCCACGAATGGCATTGCGTGATATGGTGCATTGTGCGGCCACCACTGCTGCAAAACTGTCAGCATTGTGTTACAGATCAGGTCTGTATATACATCCGGCTGTCCTTCGTATTCGGGCGCAATGGCATGCGCTCCCAAAAAAGTGGGCACAATTTCCAACGGGCCTTCTTTATCCAGAGCTAACAAGGCCTGTAACATGCGTAGCTCTGTGGCTGTGCTTAGCCCATAGCCGGTTTTGATTTCTGCTGTAGTTGTGCCGTAGTTGAACATATTCCACAACCGCACGCGTGTTTGCCGCACGATACTTTCCAGCGAACTTGTGCGTGTCGCCCGCACAGTTGAGAAAATTCCCCCGCCAGCCGCCATAATCTCCATATAGCTCTTGCCTTGCAAGCGCATTTCGAACTCAGCCGAGCGGTCCCCAGCCCAAATGGCATGGGTATGCGGGTCGACAAACCCGGGCATCACCACCTTGCCGCCGGCGTCCATTTGTGGTTCGTCTGGGAAGGCGTGGCGCAACGCTTCGCTCTCTCCCACTGCGACGATCTGTTCGTCTTGCCACACCACAGCCCCATTTGGGATAATTCCCAGGTTGCCCAAGGCGCGACCGCGCTGCGGGCCGCCCGAAAGAGTGAGTAATTGAGAAGCAGAATGGATCAGCATAGCAAAGGCAGTTATCAACCAGGCTTTTATGGATGAATTTATTTTACCACCGACAGCCTCAACCTTGACCGAATTCCTTAATCCCAATATCCGCCAACACTCAGTTGCTATTAAGACAGATCCGGTATAATTTACCGCAGGAGAATGATGCCATGTCACAGGATCATCGTATCGAACGCGATTCACTCGGAGAACTACAAGTGCCCGCCCAGGCGCTGTATGGCGTGCAAACCCAGCGCGCTGTCCTGAACTTCCCCATCAGCGGCTTAAAGCCCTGGCAAGCTTTTATCTGGTCTGTGGCCTGCATCAAACGCGCCGCCGCCGAAGTGCACCTTGAACTCGGCTTGCTTGACGAGCAGCGTGCCCGCGCCATTGCCCAGGCTGCTCAGGAAGTCATGGATGGCCAATGGGAGGATCAGTTTGTTGTTGATCCTTTTCAAGCCGGAGCTGGCACCAGCCACCATATGAACGCCAATGAGGTGATAGCCAATCGCGCCACCCAACTGCTGGGCGGCGCCCTGGGCGAATATCTGGTCAATCCCAACGATCACGTCAACATGGCCCAGTCAACTAATGATGTTATCCCCACTGCCATCCGCCTGGGCGCTTTATGGCGCCTTTCCGAACTGCAAACAGCCGTTGATAGCCTGGCCCAGGCGCTCAACCAAAAAGCTCGCCAGTTCGACCCCATCCTGAAGTCTGGTCGCACGCACCTGCAAGACGCCGTGCCCGTGCGTCTGGGGCAAGAATTTGGCGCCTATGCTCGCGCCATCGAGCGTGACCTGGATCGTTTGCAGCGTTCTGCCCAAGGGTTGCGCCGCCTGGGGATTGGCGGAACAGCAACTGGCAGCGGGTTGAACGCCCATCCTGAATATCACACTCGCATGGTAAGTAAACTGGCAGAAATAACCGGTTTTGAACTGTATCCGTCGGACAATCTCTTCGAAAGTATGCAATCGATGGCCGACGCGGCTGATTTCTCTGCCGCCATGCGCACCCTTGCCATCACGCTTACCCGCATCGCCAATGACCTGCGCCTGCTGGCTTCTGGACCTGCCACTGGCCTGGATGAGATCCGCCTCCCCGCTGTCCAGCCTGGCTCCAGCATCATGCCTGGCAAAGTCAATCCTGTTCTGGCTGAAATGCTCAACATGGCCATGTTCCATGTGCAGGGCTGTGACCTGGTTATCTCGCTTGCTGCGCAGGCCGGGCAGTTGGAGCTGAACGTCATGATGCCCATTATTGCTCACAACCTCTTCGAAAGCATGCAGGTCATGATCGGCGCCGTCAATGCTTTTACAGAAAAAGCTGTGCGCGGCCTGCAAGCCAACCCGGAAAAGGCGCAAGGCTGGTTGGAGCAAAATGCCATCATTGTCACGGCGCTCAATCCTCTGATCGGATACGCGGCTGGCGCCCAACTGGTCAAAGAAGCCCTCAGCAGCCAGCGCACTGTCCGCCAGGTAGCCCTGGAAAAGGCTGCCGCCGGTGAACTGCGTTCTGCTTCAAACTGGCGTTCCCTTAGCCCAGCCGAAATCGAGCGTGCCCTGGGCGATCTCTACCAATTGACAGAAGGCGGCCTGATCAACAGTTCAGCCGCCGGTGGGTAAAAACCCCTCTGATTGGTGCGGCGCTGCTTTTACAAAGAGTTTATGGCAAATTTACCCTGGCGCGCGTATGATTTCGCATGAAAGGAATTAAAGGGCATGCAGCCAGCTCATATCCTGGTCATTGAAGATGATGATATTGTCGCTCGCACCATCGAGCGCAGCTTGCGTGGCCAGGAGTTTCGCGTCACGCTTGCCAACAGCGGCGTCGAAGGCCTAAAAATTGCCCGTCGCCGGCCACCTGATCTGGTGATTCTAGATATTATTATGCCAGGCATGGATGGTTACACCGTCTGCCGGGAGATGCGCGCCGATCCCCTGCTTGCCCAGACGCCCATCCTATTCCTGACCGCCAAAATCAAAGACGAGGACAAAATAACCGGGTTTACTGCCGGCGCCGATGATTATCTTTGTAAGCCGTTCAACATTGACGAACTGATCCTGCGCTTGCGCGCAGTCTTGCGCCGCGCCCAAGGTCAGCGGGGACAAGCCGCGGCCGAGAGTTCATTCTCTCCCACAACTGAGACTATCAACGGACAGGATAACTCATCCCACCTCATCAGCGTTGGTGAATATGTTCTCGATACCCGTTCCTATGAGCTGCACACCCCCCATCACGGCAAAATCCGCCTGACCCCGGTTCAATACGAGCTGTTGCACCATCTCATGCGCCATCCCGGTGAAATTTTCGCCCCCAACCATTTGCTCGACGAAGTCTGGGACTACCCTTCGGACACCGGCAGCCCTGACCTGGTCAGGGTCCACATCAAAAACTTGCGCGAACGCATCGAAAAAGACCCTCGCCAACCACAGTTCATCCGCACCATCCCCGGCTACGGCTATACCGTCAATCAAGATTTGTAAGACGAACTGTTTCTTCCTTACGGTTTTCTTACCAGCTCCTGAGTTTTCCTGGCCAGGAGCTTTACTTTCAATTTACTCCGCTTTCACAGCCAATTTATACCCAGTCCTTACGCAATATGTTAAATTAAAAAAACCAGACAGGCACATATTGTTGCATGCACTGCGCACCATAAGTCCTGGATATAGCCCAATAGACATGAAGAAAATCTGTGATTTGCACGTTTTTCTACTAAGTTCGTTGGTCGCAGAGTTCCGCGCTTGCCAGGCGCTCTACGCCCAATTGATCAACCTGCGAACGGCTCTGTTGTTCGAAGAAGCTGCGCAGATTGTTTATTTAGCTGCGACTATTGAGAGCGGGTTAAAACAAGTACGCCAGCTCGGTGCGGCCAGGCAGCGCCTGCTTGCTCAACACCCCATCCCAGTTGATCAGACCCTAACTACCGTGCAGACCAATTTGTTGGATGGTGTGGAAGTAATGAATGCGCAAATTGACCAGCTCTTGCGCTGCAATAACGATCTGGCGCGCAATGCCTTGGAACATTCGAATCGTAGCCAAACACACCTGGCGGAGCTGTTTGATCCCTCGAGCGCCATTGTCCCCTTTCCTGCGCCGGCTGAATCTCATAAATCTTTGCCAGCCATGCTTTCTGCTATCTTATCTGCTCGCGATGCGTTATACCTGGGTGACATAGAAGCAGTAACGGCTGCCTTGGGCGACTTGCAAACCAACCTGCATGCCCTCGCTCAGACTCTCCATCCCGAGTTACCGGCTGACGCTGAAACCTCCGTTATCGAGAAAATTGCAAATTTATACCGCCGCAGCAACGCCTATCGGGTTGTCTTACAATCTAATTCATCCCTCCAGGTATGACGACTGTTTTAAACACAAAAAAAATCTGGCAAGCATAACCTGCCAGAAATTTTTTTACCAGAGGCGACGACGGGATTTGAACCCGTGATCAGGGTTTTGCAGACCCTTGCCTTACCACTTGGCCACGTCGCCGCGTCGATTAAAGAAAAGAGCGGGCAACGGGACTCGAACCCGTGACCTTCTCCTTGGCAAGGAGGTGTTCTACCAACTGAACTATGCCCGCAGACTCGCCTGTGATCAGGCCGAGAGTGCCGAGAGCCAGAATCGAACTGGCGACACCATGATTTTCAGTCATGTGCTCTACCAACTGAGCTATCTCGGCCTAATATTTGTTAAACTGCTCACGCGCCAAAGCCCCACTATTTTACTCACTTGTGGGGGGCTTGTCAAGCGAATATTTTCACAGCTTTTAGAGAATTTTCTCATCCTGATCTTGCCAATTACCATATTTCGTTTTAGAATCAAATCTGTCTGTTGGAGAAACCACCCATGTGCACTCATGTTATTGCTTGCTCCTGTATGAGGCGGGGACTGTAGCAACCGCCCGGCCTCCTTTGCCCTGAACAGGCGTCTCTCCGCTGTACTTCTAAGCCTTCTCTTCTTGGTAAACGCTGCTGGCGGACACCAGCCACCCCGCAAATTTCCCTGCTCGTTTTGCCAATCTACTCTCAATTTCCTGCTATTGCATTTTCTTAATGTGTTCATTTTACAATTTGGAGAAATATTCAATGAAAATCGCCAACGACGTTACCGAATTAATTGGCAATACCCCCCTCGTGCGCCTGCGCCGCCTGGCCGACGGAATGCCTGCTCAGGTGGTCGCCAAGCTCGAATTTTTCAACCCCGCTCATAGCGTCAAGGATCGCATTGGGCTGTCGATGATCGAGGCCGCCGAAAAAGCCGGCCAAATCAAGTCTGATACTATCATTGTTGAGCCCACGAGTGGCAATACCGGCATCGCCCTGGCTTTTGTTTGCGCCGCCCGCGGCTATCAATGTGTCCTCACCATGCCCGAGACGATGAGCAAAGAGCGCCGCATGTTGCTGCGCGCTTACGGCGCCGATCTGATCTTGACTCCCGGCAGCGAAGGTATGAATGGCGCCATCCGCAGAGCAGAAGAACTTGTCGCCTCCGATCCGCGCTACTTTATGCCCATGCAGTTCAACAACCCTGCCAACCCGGAAGTGCACCGCCGCACCACTGCCCAGGAGATCTGGCGTGATACCGATGGGCAGATCGATATCCTGGTGGCAGGGATTGGCACCGGCGGCACCATCACCGGCGCTGGCGAGGCTTTGAAAGACCTTAAACCATCTTTGCAGGTGGTGGCTGTCGAACCAGACGCCTCGCCCGTGCTCTCCGGTGGTCAGAAAGGTCCTCATCCCATCCAGGGCATCGGGGCTGGTTTTGTGCCTCAGGTGCTCAACACCCAGATCTATGATGAAATCGTGCGCGTCCCTGGTGAAATGGCCTTTGAATTTGCCCGGCGCATGGCTGCTGAAGAAGGACTGCTGGTAGGCATCTCCTCCGGCGCAGCCGTCTGGGCTGCTTTACAGGTCGCCCAGCGTTCCGAAAACAGTGGCAAGCTGCTGGTGGTGATCATTCCCTCCTTTGGCGAGCGCTACCTCAGCACGCCCTTATACGCCCACCTGGCAGATTGAGAGGGTGACCGATGTTCAACACTCTTCGGGAAGATATCCAGTCCGTCTTTCAGCGCGACCCTGCGGCGCGTAGCGCCCTGGAAGTAATTTTTTGTTACCCTGGCTTACACGCTGTCTGGGGGCATCGCTTTTCTAGCTGGTTGTGGCGGCGCGACCTGAAGTTGTTGGCGCGCTGGGTCTCTCAACTGATGCGCGGCCTGACCGGAATCGAAATCCACCCCGGCGCGGCGATTGGCAAGCATTTCTTCATCGATCATGGGATGGGCGTGGTGATTGGCGAAACCGCCGAGGTCGGTGATTGCGTTACGCTCTATCACGGCGTCACCCTCGGCGGCGTCAGCCTCAATAAAGGCAAGCGCCATCCTACTCTGGGCGACAATGTCGTCGTCGGCGCCGGGGCAAAAATTCTTGGCGCCATCACTGTTGGTGAAAACAGTCGCATCGGCGCCAATGCTGTGGTTGTCAAACCGGTGCCCTCTAACTCCGTTGTAGTAGGGGTCCCTGGACAAGTTGTGCAGCGCAGCCAACCGCAACTTGCTGGCAGTTTACCTGATTTGGAGCATGGCCGTCTGCCTGATACGATTGGTGAAACCCTGCAAGTCTTGATCGAGCATGTCCAGCGCCTCGAAATGCGCTTGAACGGGCATACCGAGCACGAACCTGCTTTGCACGTTCCCGACCATGGGGTATGGGCGGGGCAGGATTTTTCGATCTGATTCGTTACGACTGCTCGCACAGCGCCGGTCAGCCAAGTTCTAAAATATCAAACTCGATCCAGGCAGGGGTAGGGTTTGGCAAGGTACCCAGGCGCACCCTGCCGTCGGGCGGGATAGCCATAAACTGATTATCGATCCAGATTACCAGACCCAACCGGCCGCATGGCGCAACCGGCGTCTGTAGGATGATTTTCCCATCGACCTGCAGTATCGCTTCTCCAGAGCGCCATTCCAGGCGGTATTCGCGCCACTCGCTCGGCTCGCCAGAAATGGCTGCGCTCTCCTGTTGCACAACCCGGCGTCCCAGCCGCCGCAGCCAGCGCGCCATGGGAGGGAAGAACAATAACGGCAGCGCCGGCGCCCCCAGCGCCAGGAGCGCTGCTGGGAGGCGCGGCGAGCAAAAGGTGGCTGCCAGCCCGCCGTGCGCCGCCTGGTCATCGCGCAAAGACAGGTAGTTGGCGGACGATGCAAAGAAAAACCAGGCCGCGTTGGGCAAAGCCGGCAGGCGCAAGAGTTCTACGCCGCCAATCAGTCCCAGGCCAAAAGGGTCGTTCCATAAGCCAAACCCCCACGTGCCAGGCAGGTCGGCGGCGCTGGCTCGCCCACGCAAAGTCAACAACATGGGCGCTTGCCAGCGGAACGCCCGCCGCTCCAGCCCGCTGTAATCATCGATCTGCGCCAAGCGGTAACGTCCGGCTGGGCCGGTAGGAATTTCTAAGCGCCAGGAGGCTGGCCCGGTTTTTAGAACCTGGCTGCCTTCCGTCAGGCGCGGGCGCAGCCCAACCAGGCTGCTTGCCATGTTCTCGGGCGCCTCGCCTCCTGATTCGTCGAAGTTCGCTTTGCTCTTGTCCATCAATTGCCAGCCAGTCGCTTCAGGTCTCAATACTCAAAATAAGTATACTCTGCATTCATTTTTGCGCCAACCTTACAGGATGATGTATAATCACACTCAACCATCATGAAATTACGGCTGGTCTCCAGCCGTCCGAGGAGTTTTATGGAAATTACCTGGTATGGACTTTCTTGCTTCCGGCTTACTGAACGCAGCATGGCAACTGTCGTCACTGATCCTTACGATCACCGCGTGGCTGGTTATGAAGCGCTCAAACTGCGCGGCGACATCGTCACCATCAGCCACGATGCTCCGGGGCATAATTTTGAATCGGCTGTCAAAGGAAAAAATCACACCATCACCGGGCCGGGTGAGTTCGAAATTGGCGGCGTATTTATTACGGGTGTGCAAACCAATGGCATCAAACGTCCCGCCGATGAATTGCTAAATACGCTGTATGTTTTTGACTATGACGGCGTTACAGTTGCCCACCTGGGCGATTTGCGCCGCGTCCCCAGCCAGGCAGAAGTTGAAGCGTTGGGCAATGTCCATGTCGCCCTGGTTCCTGTGGGCGGAGGCGGCGGCCTGAGCCCCGCCAAAGCAGTTGAAGTGATCAGCCTGATTGAACCGGGCATTGTCATTCCTATGCACTTCCATACTCCTGGCGCTCAGCTCAAGCTTGCTCCGGTTAGCAAGTTTCTCAAGGAAATGGGCCTGGGCAATATCGAAGCGCAGCCCTCGCTCAAAATCCAGCGTAGTAGCATTCCCGAAGAGACGCGCGTGGTTGTGCTCTCTCCGGCGCGTTCATAGGCGAATCGATAGGAGTAAGGCCATGGCGATCAAATTGTTAATGACCTGGGATATCCTGCCCGGACGCGAGCAAGAGTATTTTGAATTTGTGGTTCGAGATTTTATCCCTGGTATCCAGAGCATTGGTATGGAACCCAGCGATGCCTGGTTTACCATGTATGGCAGCCAACCCCAGATTATGGCCGCCATCATGATGCCCAGCTACCAGGCGCTGCAAAAAGTGCTGCAATCTGATGAGTGGGAAAGCCTCAAAGTGCGCCTTTTAGATTACGTCGAGAATCTTGATTTCAAGGTCGTCCAGGCGCGCAACGGATTCCAACTGTGACCCAAGTTGATCTGGCTGCTCCATTGCTGGAGTGGTACGCCCGGCAGGCGCGCCAACTTCCCTGGCGTGACCACCCAGATCCCTATGCTGTCTGGGTTTCGGAAATCATGCTCCAGCAAACCCGCGTCGAAACAGTACAACCCTATTTTGCCAATTGGATGGCGCAGTTTCCCGATATCGAGAGTCTGGCAAAGGCCGATTTACAGCAGGTCTTATCTGCCTGGCAAGGTCTTGGCTATTACAGCCGCGCTCGCAACCTGCACCGCGCTGCCCAGATCGTTGTCGAAAAGTGGGGGGGCAAGCTGCCGCCAGACCCACATGCCTTGCGCAGCCTGCCTGGGGTTGGGCGTTATACTGCCGCCGCCATCGCTTCCATTGCCTTTGGCCTGGATGAAGCCACGTTGGACGGCAATATCCAGCGTGTGTTCTCGCGCTTGTTCAATTTCACCGAAGTTGCCCGCAGCCCAGCTGCCGAGAAACGCCTGTGGCAGCTTGTATCGGCGCATTTGCCGCCTGGAAAAGCCAGCCAGTATAACCAGGCCTTGATGGATCTCGGGGCGCTGATTTGTACGCCGCGCGCCCCTGCTTGCGACATTTGCCCACTGGCCCACGTTTGCCAGGCGCGGGCCCTGGGTGTTCAAGAGCAGCGCCCAATCCAAAAGATCAAACCTCCCATCCCACACTACCTGGTGACTGCGGCAGTTATCCAGCAAGCCGGCAAAGTGCTCATCACCCAACGTCCCCAGGATGGTTTGTTGGGGGGTATGTGGGAATTTCCCGGCGGTAAACAGGGTGCAGGGGAAGACCTGGCCCAGTGTTTGCAGCGCGAAATTTGTGAAGAGTTGGGCGCTGAAATTGCCGTACATACTCAATTGGGCATTTACCGGCATGCCTATACTCATTTCCGCGTCACCCTGCATGCCTTCCATTGCACCCTTCTTCCAGGCGCTCAGCCGCGCCCGCTGCAAGTCGCAGATCTGCTTTGGGTTGATCTGGGTGAATTGCAGAACTATCCGATGGGCAAAATCGACCGCCTGATTGCTGCAGATTTACAACCCCCTGCCTCTCACCGCCCGCCAGTCCAGGCAAGCTTACCCATCCCTACACAGGTGTTCCCATGTTAATCGTCGACGCTCACCAGGATTTGGCATGGAATATGCTCACCTTTGGACGCGATTACACCCGCTCTGCTGTCCAAACTCGCCAGATCGAAACTGGTAGCCAGGCTGTTCAAGAAAACCAGGACACTTTGCTGGGCTGGTCGGATTACCAGGCCGGGCAAGTGGCGTTGATTTTTGCCACACTCTTTGTTGCGCCCCAGCGACGTTGTTCAGGCGCTTCCGATCGCCTGTGCTACAGCACCTACGAGCAGGCGCACCAGTTATACAGCGCTCAGGTTGACGCCTATGAACGCTTAGTTGATCAAAACCCACGCAAGTTTCGCCTGGTGTCCGACCAACAAACCCTGGACGAACTGCTGGCTGCCTGGCGCAAGGCAGATGAGGATGGCAAGCTGCCGGAACATGGCTTGCCTGTTGGCCTGGCGCTGCTGATGGAAGGCGCCGAAGGCGTCCGCCAGCCGGATGAACTGGAATGGTGGCGCCAGCGCGGCGTGTGCATCATCGGTCCGGCCTGGGCTGGCACGCGCTACTGCGGTGGCACACGCGAGCCCGGCCCACTGACCGCCGATGGTTACGCGCTGCTCGAAGGCATGGCGCACAATCATTTCATCCTTGATCTCAGCCATATGGATGAAAAGGCCGTCTTGCAGGCTTTGGATAGCTACCCTGGCCCAATCATCGCTTCTCACAGCAACCCCGGAGTGGTGTGGAACCGGCAAGACTTCAACAACCGCTTCTTGTCGGATCGCATGATCCACGGCCTGCTGGAGCGCGACGGGGTGATCGGGATTGTATTGTGTAATGATTTTTTGAAATCAGGCTGGCGCAAAGGGCAGGCGCGCGATCTGGTTACCTTGCACGATATCGTGGCGTATATCGATTATGTCTGCCAGCTTGCCGGAGATGCCAGTCATGTCGGACTGGGCAGCGATTTCGATGGAGGTTTCGGCTTGCAATCTGTGCCGCCCGAAATCGATACCATCGCCGACCTGCAAAAGCTCATTCCCTTGCTAGAATCCAAAGGATATTCCCAGGAAGATATTGCCCGCATCATGGGAGAAAACTGGCTTGCCAAACTACGCCAGGTTCTCTTGTGAAACGATACCGATTGGCATGATCCTTGTATCTCGAAATAATACAAATTTTTTGAAGCCATGATGAACGAAAAGCCGTCCTATAAAAGTTACCAGCGTTTGCGCGTCCGCCTCGGCCTGGGTTTCACCCTGATCGGGCTGGCGATTTTTATCCTCGGCGTCCGCCCAGACCTGTTTGGTTTGGATCGCAGTCCCGTGATGGGCTTTGTCCAAATTTCTGTTTTCCTGATTGGATTGGCTTTCGTCTGCCTGGGCGGTTTCATCGCCATCAATGTTTTCTGGAATGGGTATGGGAAATCGATCCTCGCTGATATCGGCTTCCGCCTGGTAGCCACTGGCTACGTCATTTGCCTGATGACCGGCCTGGCAGATGTCTTCGGTTTTGGCAACCAGCCCATGCCGCTGATCCCTTATTTTGGTCCCTGGCAAGCCTTGGGGGTCATGGCGGGGACGGTTGTGATTGGCGTCGGTTTCCTGCTTTTCATTCCCTGGAAGCAGAACCCCTCTTAAAAAGAAACTGGGCGGCTGTTGCCAACCGCCCAGGCTTTCTATATTCTCATCGCCTGTAACATTTCTTGGTTTGTTTTGAGCTTATACTCCGGTTCGCCCAACCGGGCAGCTTCGGTCTGTTCAAACGCTTCGAGCCTGGAAATTTCTTCTTTTGATACGGGTCGTATGCCAGCCTGGCTCAAGCTTTGCTGAACCTTGGTAATCACCGCCAGCGCTTCATCTTCCGAAGCCAATGATTGGGTCTGTTTTTGCAAATATTCCAGCATCGCCTGCGCCCCGTTTTCGCCATCTTTGCGGGCAATCCCCACCAGCCCGCTGCTAGCCTCGCGCGACCAACCGGCAACAAACACGCCTTCGAGGGGTCTTTTTGCTTCTGGGTCGTAAGCCTCGTAAGAAAGTCCGTCAACTGGGTAGAGTGGCTCGGGATTCTTGACAAACTCGTTCCACTCCACTGGTAAACCGAAAGCGTCATCCACCCGGTCGCCGATACAAAAGATCACCGTATCTACATCCAGTACACGCTTGGTTCCCAGGCTGCGAGCTTTGGTGTCGCCGTCTTTCAACACCAGGTGGGTATCCTCAACTTCCAACCCACACACCTGGCCCAGGTGGTCGCCCAGCATCCTGGTTGGCGAAGCCAGAAAATCGAAACGGAAACGCGTCTCTGAAACTGCTGGCTCTGCTTTCGGCATCCCAGCTAGAATGTATTCTTTGGCTGCCTCTACGTCCTGTTCTACAGCCTTCATAGCCGGCGCGCAGCGTTCTAATTCAGCATCCAATGCCAGTACATCCAGGTTGGCGGCTACCGACTCGATCTCTTTCTTCGAGAACTTCACCTCCGCCGGGCCGCGTCGCGCCACTGCAACTACTTCATCTGCTTTCAAATCCCGAATCACCCAGCGGGCAATATCCATCATCACATTGCCAACCCCCACCAGGGCCACCCGCCGGCCGATCTTAAACTCCTGGGTGCTGAAAGGCGGCAGCTTGTTGTAATGGTAAACTAGATCCTTGGCGTGATACACCCCTTGCAGGTCTTCGCCCGGCAACCCCAGCCATTTCGTGCCCTGGGCGCCGACAGTCGCCAGGATGGCCTGAAAGCCCATCTTTCGCAGGTCATCCAGCGTCAACACCCCTTGCTTGCCAATCGGGACATTACCGAAATATTGAATTTCCGACATCCCCATAATCATTCGGAATTGTTTCCGCAAGCCATCTTTCATTTTGTATTTTTCGTAATAAATTCCATATTCGGCCAACCCGCCTGGCTTGATGTCACGGTTGAACAATGCCACTGTTGCCCCGCCGCAAGCCAACTGCCTGGCCGCGTAAATCCCCGCCGGCCCTGCTCCGACCACTGCAACCACATATCGATTGGTGTTTTGCTCAGCCATTCTGCCTCCCGGTTTTTTGGTATCGTTGATTAGCCACACAATCATTATAGTCATGGTAATAAAAAATCACAAGTTAATTTCCCCATTTAGGGCATGCAGATTGCACTCAATAACCTGGTTGCAAATATGTAAAGTCCATTTTGATAAGTTTATGCTATATTTACGGCAAGATATTTCTGAGCGGTATCCACATACAATTTCTAAATGGTTACCTGCCTGAAGGTGAAATGAATCGAAAGGATCGTCGCATGAAAACTCCATCCAGACCCCCAGCAACTTCGCAAAGCAAATCCCCGGGCTTTGTTATCCCACAGCGCTACCTGTGGCAGGGGAAAATAGCCCCTGCTTTCTGGAGCATCGCCAGCGTGTTCTCCCTGATCGTCAACCTGATCTTGATTATCGTCTTGATCATTATGGGGCGTGAACTATTCGCCATCAAAGGGCTGGTATCTGGACTGATCGACGGATTACATAGCAACTTCCTTGCCATGGATCAGGCGCATATCCGCACTATGATCACCGTCCAGGATACGATTGAGGTCAATGATACCATTGCGGTGGTTTTCACCCTGCCGTTGCAGCAAAACACCGAAGTTATCTTGACCCAGGATACGCCGGTGCGCAACGCCACGGTATTCCTGAACGGTTCGCCGGTGCGCACGGACATTATCCTGCGCCAGGGTACGCCGCTCAATATCGCCCTCAACCTGGAAGTTCCCGTCAACCAAACTGTGCCGGTCACCCTGAAAGTTCCTATCAACTTGCAGGTGCCGGTCGATATCCCCTTGAATCAAACCGAACTTCATGCGCCGTTCGTCGGCTTAAAAAATGTTGTCCAACCATACAAGTTCCTGCTGGATCGCCTGCCGGGTTCCTGGTATGAAACGCCAATCTGCGGCGTGTGGACGGAGTGGTTTTGCGGTATAATCCTGGGCGCCAGGTAAACCATGCCGCTAAATCCCCTGACTCGCCTCACGCTCTCAAACGGTTTGCTAGTTTTACTTAAAGAAATTCATACTGCGCCCCTGATCAGCCATTGGGTGTGGTATCGCGTTGGCTCGCGTGATGAAAGGCCCGGCAATACCGGCGCTTCGCACTGGGTAGAGCACATGCAATTCAAAGGCACTCCTCGCTACCCTGGCGGCGTGCTGGACAAAGAAATCGCCCGCCTGGGGGGAGTCTGGAACGCCTTCACCTACCTGGATTGGACAACCTACTTCGAAACGCTGCCATCCGACAAGATCGAACTGGCCCTCGATCTCGAAGCAGACCGCATGATGAACAGCCTCTTTGACCTTAAAGACTTCGAGTCCGAGCGCAGCGTGATTATCGCTGAACGCCAGGGCAACGAAAATGAACCGCTCTTCCGCCTCGGAGAAGAAATTCAGGCTGCTGCCTTCCGCGTTCATTCCTACCATCACGAAGTGATTGGCGAAATGGTCGACTTAGAAAGGATGCAGCGCGATGACCTGTACCACCATTATCGCACCTACTACACTCCCAGTAATGCCATTCTGGCGATCGCCGGTGATTTTGACACCCCCGAGATGATCGAAAAGGTGCGCCGGTTTTATGAGGATTTGCCAGCCGCGCCTGCCCCGCTGCATTCCACCCGGCCTGAGCCGCCCCAGGTTGGCGAACACCACATCGATCTGGCAGGACCGGGTGAGACCACTTATATCGAACTGAGCTACCACGTTCCAGCCGCTAACGACCCGGATTTTTTGCCTTTCGTGATTCTTGACAGCCTGCTCACCGGCCCCAGCAGCCTGAACCTGTTCGGCGGCGGCATTTCCAACAAAACCTCCCGCCTTTACCGCGCCCTGGTGGAAAGCGAATTGGCTGTCAGCGTTTACGGCGGGCTGCAAGCCACCATCGACCCGTTTATCTACACCATCGTTGCCATCCTGCACCCCAACAGCGCCCCTGAGCAACTGATCGCTGCCATCGACGCGGAAATTGCTCTCTTGCAAAATACCCCGCCAGACCATACCGAACTGGCGCGGGCTGTCAAGCAGGCCCGCGCCACTTTTGCTTATGGCAGCGAAAGTATTACCAACCAGGCCTATTGGTTGGGGTTGGCTGAAATGCTCGCCAGCCCCACAGATGAAAATCCCGGCCAGTGGTTGGAGCAATACTTGCCCGGTCTGGCGCGCGTGACCCCTGAAGATGTCCAGCGCCTGGCCAAAAATTACCTGCGCCAGAGCAATCGCATCCTGGGCGTTTACCGACCTCAAGCAGGTAATGCTTCGAACAGCCAGCCAATCCCTCCGCAAGGCGCAGTGTGACAGAATGTCTCTCCACGCCCTTCCTGGCCCGCAGGATATCCACCGTTCCCAACTGCCCAATGGCGTCACAATCCTGGCGCGCCCCAATTTGAACAGCCCCTCGGTCGTGATTCACGGCTACCTCGAAGCGGGCAGCCTGTTCGACCCGTCCGAAAAACTTGGCCTGGCGCAGTTTACTTCCCTGGCCTTGATGCGCGGCTCGCAACGCCACTCCTTCCAGCAAATTTACGACCTGCTCGAATCTACTGGCGCCAGCCTGGGCGTGAGCGGCGCCACCCACACCACCGGCTTCAGTGGGCGCTCCTTGGCAGAAGACCTGCCGCTGCTGCTCGATCTGCTCAAACAGGTCTTACGTTTTCCCACATTCCCAGCCGAGCATGTTGAACGCCTGCGGGCGCAGATTCTTACCGGCCTGGCAATTCGCGCTCAGGATACAGGCGACATGGCCTCCCTGACCTTTGATGAAATCGTCTATCAAGGCCACCCCTACAGCCGTCCGGATGATGGCTTTCCTGAAACCGTTCAGGCCATCCAGCGTGACGACCTGCTGGCTTTTCACCACAAACACTACGGGCCGCAAGGCATGCTGATCAGCATTGTTGGCGCTGTGCCGCCCGAGACGGCTATCGAGCAGGTTGCCGCCCTGTTTGGCGATTGGAGCAACCCCTCCCAGTCGCCACAGGTCGACCTGCCTGCCCTGGAGCCGCTGCCTCATACCGTCTCCCGCCGCCTGTATATTCCCCAGAAAGCCCAGGCCGACCTGGTGATCGGCGCCGCCGGCCCGCCGCGCCGCTCGCCCGACTTTCTGCCTGCTTTGTTGGGCAATAATATCCTCGGCCAATTCGGCATGATGGGACGCATTGGCGAGCGCTTACGTGAACAGGCCGGCTTGTCTTATTACGCCAGTAGCAGCCTGGGCGGCGGCCCCGGCCCGGGTCCCTGGGATGTTTCTGCCGGCGTCAACCCTGCCGATCTGGACCAGGCGATCGATTTGATCCTGGATGAAATTCGCCGCTTCACCAGCCAGCCGGTCAGCGAGCAAGAGCTATCCGATTGCCAGTCCAATTTCACCGGCAGCCTGCCGCTTTCGATGGAATCGAACGCCGGCGTGGCCTATGCCTTGCTCAACATGGAACGCTACCAGCTTGGGATGGATTATTACCTGACCTACGCCGATCGCATCAACGCCATCACCCGCCAGCAGATTTTAGACGCTGCACAGCGCTATTTGGATGTCGACCGCCTGGCAATCGTTGCGGCTGGAGAACTGGAAGAATCACATGAGTAACCTGACCAGTGGGATTGATCTGTTTGAAATTGAACGCATGCAGCAAGCCATCCAGCGCTATGGCGAGCGCTTTCTCCGGCGCGTCTTTACCCCGCGTGAGCTTGCCGAAGTGGGGGATAACCCGGCTTCCTTGGCGGCTCGCTTTGCCGCCAAAGAAGCGGTCGCCAAGGCATTGGGTTGCGGGATTGGGGTGGTCTCCTGGCAAGAGATCGAGATCCAGCGCGGCGAGCGGCGCCAGCCTGTTCTGCATTTACACGGCGCGGCCGCCAACCTTGCTGCTGAGCTTGGGCTGGATGCCTGGTCGGTCAGCCTCAGCCATACCCAAACCCACGCCGTTGCCATGGTTGTCGCGACCGGTCAGAACGTGATAGAATAGGCGCTTGGGTCGCTCCAAAGCTGCCCATATCTTGCGTTCGGACACAGGACTGGTTTCCAAATGATCAATCGTACATCCACCCCAAACGCGCAAATGCCAACCAGATCCCCGCTCTGGTTGTTTTTATGTGGATTTTTGATGGGCGCCGCCGATGTCGTACCAGGCGTTTCGGGCGGTACGATGGCGTTTATCCTCGGCATTTACGAAAATTTACTCGACGCCATTAACAGCGCTGGATCGGCGCTGGTAAAACTCGTCAAACGGCAGTTTCGAGACGCCGTCACCTCCATCCCCTGGAGTTTTCTCGTCCCGCTCGTCCTGGGCATTGCCACGGCCCTGTTCACCCTGGCGCGCGGGATCAGTTGGTTGTTGCATGAATACCCGCTTTTCATCTGGGCCTTTTTCTTCGGGCTTGTCTTGGGTTCCACCTTCACAGTCAGAAAGCGCGTCCAGCATTGGAGCGTATTTCATATCGCAATTTCGATCCTGTTTGCCCTGGGCGCCTATTGGCTGGTTGGTATGGTGCCTCTGGAAACCCCCAACGCCGCCTGGTTCTTTGTGCTCAGCGGCGCGCTGGCAATTTGCGCCATGATCTTGCCCGGCATCTCCGGCGCTTTCATCCTGGTTCTATTGGGGAAATATGCGACCATCTTACAGGCGGTTGTCAACTTCGATTTTCTGACCCTCGGCCTGGTGGTCTTAGGGGCGCTGATCGGCTTGCTCAGCCTGGCGCGCATCCTGCGCTGGCTGTTCAACACCTATCGCAGCTATACCATCGCCGCCCTGATCGGGCTGATGATCGGCTCTTTGCGCAAGATTTGGCCCTGGAAAGAGCTGCAGACCATCGACACCGGTATCAGCGGCGCTGAACCTTTTTTCAAGGAAATCAATATCCTGCCAACTGCTTTCAGCGTGGAGATCGTGTACGTGATTCTTTTGGGCGTGGCGGGTTTTTGCCTGGTTCTACTCCTGGAATTCGTCGCCTCTCGTCGCAGCGCTCCCGCTGCCAGCTGATTCCCAGGCCTGGTTTTTAGTGGCGGGGGCAATGCGTCGGATATTGGCGGATTGCCCCCGGTTTTTTTATTTGCCGGTCTTTTCTTCGATCACAACGCTCAGAATCTTATCTCCAAGTGGCAGCGCCATCGATTTCGATGGGTCGCGCGCCGTCAGCTTGAGCACCACATCCATCCCCTCGATCACTTTGCCAAAGATGGTGTAGCCGCCGTTCAAATTGGGGGTGGCGGCATAGGTGATGAAAAACTGGCTGCCGTTTGAGCCTGGCCCGGCGTTGGCCATGGCCACAATGCCTGCCCCATCGAAAACCAGGCTGGGGTCGATCTCGTTATCGAAGGCATAACCTGGGCCGCCAAAACCGGTGCCGCTCGGATCGCCGGCCTGGGCGACAAAGCCGGGAATCACCCGGTGGAAGGTCACCCCATCGAACCAACCCTGCTGCGCCAGGAAAATAAAGTTGTTGACCGCCAGGGGCGCTTTGTCGGCAAACAATTCGATCACCACTGCCCCTTTCTCGGTGTTCAACGTGGCAATATAGGTTTTATTTGGATCGATCGTCATCGGTGGGCAGTCTGAAAACATACGTTTTTCCAGCAGCGTGACCTGGATAATGGCGTCCAGGCTTTCGTAGTTCAATCGCCCGCCGTAGGGCGCGCCGTTAATCAACAGGAAGGGGGTGCCGGGCATGCCGATGGCCGAGTTGCGCTCCCAGGCGTCTTTGGCCAGTTTCTCCAGGGCCTGGCTTTCCATATCGCGTCGGAAGCGCGCCGTATCCAATCCCAGGGCGGTGGCTTGCTGGGTCGCCCAATCGGGAAATTCCTCCGGCAGCAATTCGTTCCATTCTTTGACCTGCTCAAATAAAAGATCGTGCATTTCCCAAAACTTGCCTTGCAACCCAGCTGCTTCAGCGGCCTGGACAGCCAGGGCGGCTTTATCATGCCCGTCTAATGGAAAATGGCGGAACACGAGTCGCAGGTCATCAGGATATTCCTGCAGCAGTTCCTCTAAAACGTCCGTCAGCATATTGCAATATGGGCACTGAAAGTCGCTATACTCAATGAAAGTAATCGATGCGTCTTGCGCGCCTCGGATCCAATCCTTCTCGCCGGGCGGCGGCAGCAGCGCTTCCTCGGTCGGGCCGGAGGTTGGCTTGCGACTCACCATCGTGCAGCCTGGCTGGCGGGTGGCTACTACAGCCGGTTGCGCTTCCGACGGGTTGGTTGGTGCCGGGCTGGCGTTGGGCTGGCCTCCCGAACAAGCAGTCAATAGCATTACCAGCAAAATCGAAAAAGAAACGACGCGTATGCGGTTCATCATTGTGTTTCTCCGAACTCAAGTAGTTAGTATTTCTTACCGCCTAATTTTACCAGCCATCCAGCAGATATCTATCTGAAGCCCTTAGATTAAGATTTTGACTGAAGAGCGAAATAAGCTTTACCAGAACAAAAATTCGGTTTATAATATCGGCTAATCGGTGTAATTTAGTCCGATTTACATTGAAAAGACGCCAATTTGAGGAGCAACTGTGGTGCAAAAGATAACCCCTAATCTGTGGTTCGACAACCAGGCGCAAGAAGCCGTCCAGTTCTACACCAGCCTGTTCAAGAATTCTCGGGTGTTGAATGTCACCCATTATGGCGAGAACATGCCCTTGCCTGCCGGAACCGTGCTGACGATCACTTTCCAGTTGGATGGACAGGAATTCGTCGCCCTGAACGGCGGCCCGCAATTCAAGTTCACAGAAGCCATCTCGCTGTGCGTCAACTGCGAGACCCAGGAAGAAGTCGATGAACTGTGGGATAAGTTCACCGCAGAAGGCGAAGAAAGCATGTGTGGCTGGTTGAAGGACAAATATGGCCTATCGTGGCAAATTGTCCCTGCCAGTCTTGACGAACTGCTCTTTAGCCCGGACGCAGAACGCTCTGCCTGCGCCATGCAGTGCATGCTCACGATGAAGAAACTCGACCTGGCCAAAATCCGCCAGGCTTACGATCAAGAATAAAAAAGCTGCGGGGGCGCCAGGCATCTGGGTTCGATGCCTTGCACCTGCCATGCAAAGTAATCATAGATCCAAAAGGAGACGAACATGAGCGGTGTACGCGTGTTGGTTGGCACAAGGAAAGGCGCATTCATCCTGACCTCCGATGCGGGGCGCAAGAAATGGGAGGTCAGCGGCCCGCATTTTGCGGGTTGGGAAATTTACCATATCAACGGTTCGCCCGTCGACCCAGATCGCATCTATGCCTCGCAGTCCTCCGGTTGGTTCGGACAGTTGATCCAACGCTCCGACAATGGCGGCAAGACCTGGAACCCGGTCGGCAACAAGTTCGAGTACGAAGGGCCGACCGGCACGCACCAGTGGTTCGATGGCAGCCAGCACCCCTGGGAATTCAAGCGCATCTGGCAGCTGGTTGCCTCCCCCAACGATCCAGATTTGCTGTACGCTGGCGCCGAAGACGCGGCCTTGTTCCGCTCCGCCGATGGCGGGCAGAGCTGGCAGGAGCTCGCCGGACTGCGCAACGCCAAGGGGCATCTCTGGCAGCCCGGGGCCGGGGGAATGTGCCTGCACACCATTTTGCTCGACCCGGCCAACCCGCAGCGCATCTTCATCGCCATCTCGGCGGCCGGCGCTTTTCGCACGGACGACGGCGGGCAGACTTGGCTGCCGATCAATCACGGCCTGCACTCGCCCTACGAGCTTCCCGACCCCAGCGCCGAAGTCGGCCACTGCGTTCACAACCTGGCCATGCACCCCGCCCGCCCGGATGTGCTCTTCATGCAAAAGCACTGGGACGTGATGCGCAGCGATGACGCCGGCTATATGTGGCGCGAGGTCAGCGGCGACCTGCCGAGCGATTTCGGCTTTCCTATCGCCGTGCATGCCCACGAACCCGAAACGATCTATGTGGTTCCCATCAAAAGCGACTCTGAGCACTTCCCGCCCGATGGCAAGCTGCGCGTCTACCGCAGCCGCTCCGGCGGAAACGAGTGGCAGGCGCTGACCAACGGCTTGCCGCAAAGCAACTGTTATGTCAATATCCTGCGCAGCGCCCTGGCGGTCGATCATCTCGACTCGTGCGGCGTCTACTTCGGCACCACCGGCGGACAGGTCTACGCCTCCCCCGATTCCGGCGACCATTGGGCGCCCATCGTACACGATTTGCCGGCCGTGTTATCGGTCGAGGTGCAAACCCTGCCATGATCCGCGTCTTGCTGCCCACCCATCTGCAGCGGCTGGCCAACGTTGGCCGTGAAGTTCAAATTGAGGTGGATGGCCCGGTAACCCAGCGCGCCATCCTGGATGCGCTGGAAGCGCGTTACCCGGCGCTGCGCGGTACGATCCGCGACCAGCTCACCTACAAGCGCCGAGATTTCATCCGTTTTTTTGCCTGCGGAGAAGATTTCTCGCTCGCAGACCCCGATGCGCCCCTGCCAGAAACGATTGCAACTGGCGCAGAAAGGTTCATGATCGTGGGCGCAATGGCAGGAGGATAGCAGTCGCCTTATGAAAAATTCGCAGAAGGACAATCCCAATAACGATATTCTCGCCAGCCTGGCGCAGCCAGCCCAACGCGCCCTGGCCCCTCCACTCGCCTTGTGCAGAACTATTGAATTCTAGTCAGCGTTAAATTGACTTTGGAATTCTATCGGAATTAGTTGTCGTTCTTCCACCAGTTTTGACGCAGGGTAAAGAGGCTGGCATTGGCACGCGCCTCGAGCGTCTTTGCACCCTGCTGGATGGCAAACTGGCGGGCAGTATCCAAACACTGTTCAGCCTGGTTGAAAATTGCCTGGCTTTGACCGGTTTGCAGCAATAGTTCGCCCTTGAGCCGGTAGGCTTCGGCCTCGAACCAGCGTTCGCGGGTTTGCACTCCCACAGCGATTGCTTCTTCCAGCGCTGCCAGGCCGCGCTCAAGCTGCCCGGCCAGCGCGCAGACCTGGGCGAACAGGATCAAAAAAGTGGTGCGGTTAAGGATTGTGCCCAGGCTTTGGTACTCTTGCATTACCTGATACATCCTCTCGACCTGTGCAAGGGCAGAAGCGCCGGACTGTGCGTAACCCCATGCCAGTAAAAAGTGCCCCCCCAACTCGTAATTGCGAAACTCATGCTGCTGGGCGATGTGCAGTAGCTTCTGCGCATGGAGACAAGTAGCTTCGATTTGACCGGTGAAGGCATGTTGCCAGCTGGCTCTGCCTAAAGCATAACAGGATGTCATGGGAACAGAAACTTTTTCTGCCAGATCCAGGGCCTCTTGGCTCGCTCGCACGGCTTGTTCTTCATCTCCCATCAACCATTCGCAGTGGCTCAGGTAAGCCAGGGCTACCACAGAAGGTGACATACCATATTGATACGCCAGGGAACGTTGTTGCGCGACATCGCGCGGCTGGCTGGCGCGCATGAGTATCTGGCGAGCTTCGATTAACCTACCCTGATACAGCGGGCTGACTTGCAGGTTTGCCAGGCATTGCAGGTTAGGGTCGCCAATTTTCTGCGCCAGGTTGTAGAAACGTTTGACCAACCTGTCTACTGCAATATGGTTGGCCCGCCCCAAATGGTACACAGAAAGCAGCCACAAGGCGGGGACCAACCGGGCGTCATCAGCCAGTTTGTGGCAAAGCGCTTCTGCATCCTGGTAATTTTGTTCAAGGTCGGGTGCTGCCCATCCACGAGCGGCAGTAATCGGTGGCCCCAGACTGAGATGAAGGTCCAGCGCCTGCCAGTCACGATTCTCGGATTCGGGCAAAGACCGGAGGTGACGGAGAGCTTGTTGGAAATGGTCGATGGCGGCGCGGCTGGCACTTAACTGGAGGGAGTATTTACCTGCCATGGTGTAAAACTGGACAGTTTTTTCGATCTGCCCAGCGGACTCAAAATGGCGTGCCAATACATGGGCAACCTTGGCTAGTTTATCTTTATCGTGGATATTGTACTGCTCGAGTATTGCACCTACCTTACCATGCAGCCGTGATTTTTCCACCATATCCAGGTGGTTGTACAGGTAGATCTGAAACAGCGAGTGGCGAAAGCGATAGTGAGACAGGTTTTGTCCGCCTACCTGCTGCAGGCTTTGGGCAGTCACTAGCTGGTGTTGTTTGCTGACCTCCCTGCTTAACAGGTCACACACTCGCTGTACATCTTTCCCCGCTACACCTGCGATAACCTCAGCAGTGAATTGTTCTCCTTCCACGCAGGCGATATTCAAAAGCTCCTGACATTCCTCTGAAAGGTGGGCGATGCGCCGTGCGATCACTGCCTCTACCCGGCCTGGCAGCTTCTCCCAATTTAGATGCTGACTGGTGATCCATTTCCCCCGGTTGTTCTTGATAATTTCATCGCGCAACTGCATGCCGCGCAAGAGCTCGATCGCAAACAGGGGGTTCCCCGAAGTATGGTGATAAAGGGAGTCTCGAAAGTGCTGGTCGAGCTCGTTCGGCTCGCTCTGGATCAGCTCTTTCACAAATAGAACGCCCTCGCTTTGCATCAGGTCGACCTGGATGTCGCCGTACACCGCACTCAGCTCCTGGACGATCTCCAGCAAGGGGTGGGCTTCGGGGCTTCGCTTAACGATTACTTCTTCGGGACGATAGGCTCCCAAGATGAGAATTTTACTGCCGACGATCTGGCGTGCCAGGTGGAAGAGCAGGTTCACTGACCCGGGGTCGATCCACTGTAAATCGTCGAGCACCAAAATTAAGGGATGACGTCGCGCCAATTGGCAGTAAACCTGCGTTAGCTGGTCGAACAAGACAGCCTGTGATACTCGAGTCCGGAGCAGGGGATCAGACGCGCCCTTGATACGTACCTGCAAACGTCTCAGGGATTCTGGGGAGATGCCGGTATTCAGGCGCGCCAGCGATAGCAAATCTTTTCCCGAGAGGAAGCGGTCGAACAGGTCTGGTCCATGTTCCATTAAGACATCCAGTGTATGGGGCAGGAACTTCCACAGCCGCCGCGCATGTTCTGTCGTGATGACGCCGGAGGACACCGGGATTTCCACCTCGCCGGCAAGCATATGTAGGGTGCTCAGAAAAGGATAATAAGGATCCCCTTGGCCGGTAAATGCGCTGCACTGCCCCCAGGCAACCAGTAGATCGGGGTAGGTAAGCATGGCACGGCGGGAAAATTCTGCCAGCAAAGCTGTCTTGCCGCTGCCCGGTTCACCAGTCACAAAATAAACCCTGCCATGCCCTTGGTTGGCTTCCTCCAAGGCTTTCTCAAGCAGTCCAAGCTCAAGCTGGCGCGCAAAGAAGAGCGGGAATCTATCTTTAGAAAGACGACCCTCCACCAGAAATTCAGGGATGTGCTTTTGAGGAAGCATCTCATTCCCTGTCCATGCAGGTGGCTGAGGCATACTGCCCAGAGATATCCCAGGTTTACCATCTCGGAGCTGTTCGTAAAGCCGGACGGTTTCTGGCTCAGGCTTGATGCCCAGGTCACGAGCGAGGTGAGAGCAGCATTCGTCGTACAATACCAGTGCGGTAGAGCGCCGGTTCAGAGCAGACAGGAGTTGCATCTGGTAACGGTAGGCGGCCTCATCCCATGGTTCCAATTCAAGATAATGCCGGGTGTACTCAGCCGCGGCTTCCAGTTCGCCCCATTGCTCTTGCGCCAGCGCCAGCCGTCTTAGGATCTGCAGCAGCCTCTGGTGAGCCTGTTCGCGGGTCGCTAATATCCATTCCTCCAAAGGTGCGCTGTCAACCGAGAAACCTTCCAGGAATTCCCCCCGATAGAGAGCCAGAGCAGCTTCCAGTTGGTGGATGCTGATTTCGCCTGGCAATATCTCTTTCCGGGTGTCGGTTTGTGCTGGTCGATCCAGAAATGCCCACAAATCGAGCCAACAGTCGCTGTCACGATTGAACTGGAGGGTGGTTTCTGAAAGGAGGAAAAATGAGGGCTCTGACCCTGCGTCTCCAAGTATATGGCGCAGGTTGGAGAGTGCGTTGCGCAGGTTGCTTTGAGCCGATATTTCGGGCAGGTCGGGCCACAACAGGCCGGCTAATGTAGCGCGTGACCAGGGACGGCGACATTCGACCATCAAATAAGCCAGCAGAGCTCGTACTTTGTTGGAGCGGAATCCACTCAGGTGGTGACCTTCCAACTCAGCGGCAAAAGGGCCTAAGAGTCTGACCAAGAGGCGCGACATGGAACTTTCTCCTGTTGTTGCAAGCGGACCGATGCTTTAATTACATTATACAGGAATAAACGCTAATAAATGTGTTTTTCGAGGCAACAGGGTGATTGCCTGTTGGGATTTACGCCCCTCAAAACAAAATATTCTCCTCCACGTTTTCTCCACGCGCCCGAAATGATGAAAGTGTATGCTAAGACAAGAATATATTGAATAGGGTCTTTATGAGATATAAGGAGATGAGCCAATGATCACTGGCGAACAACTGCTAGAGGTCTTTGCTGCTTATAACCCGCAAATATGGCCGATGCAGTTTGTGGCTTACCTGCTGGGTGTGACGGCAGTTTATCTTGCGCTACGAAAGACAGCCTTTTCAGCGCGTGGCATTCCTGCCATCCTGGCGTTTTTCTGGCTGTGGGTGGCGCTGTTGTTTTGGCTGCCCAGCGTGTTGCAAGGTTTTATGCCCGGGTATTTCTTTGTAGCCATTTTCTTGATCCAGGGTTTGTTTTTTGTGATTTATACCATCAGACCCCGGCTGCATTTTGGATCCCCGCCAGATTTGAAGACCTGGATGGGGCTGGGAATGATGCTGTATGCCCTGCTTGGCTACCCTCTGGTCGGCGCGCTGGTGGGACACACCTACCCGCGCATGTCCCCATTTGGTTTGACCCCCTGCCCGGTGGTGACATTCACTTTTGGTTTATTATTGTTGAGCGAACAAAAAGTGCCCAAGGGTCTGTTGATCTTACCCTTCCTTTACGCCCTTACTGGCTTTGTGTGGGTATCCATCGGCATGTGGGAGGATATCGGCATGATCCTCAGCGGATTGGTGGGAACAGGATTTATCTTGTACCGTGATTCCAGGGTTCCAACTGAGAATCAGGTAAATGGTGGTTGGAGCCTGAATATTCCAGATAAAAAACCGCCGGTTAAGATGAGCCATGAAATCAACCGGTCATCGAGCAGCTGAATGCCCCATATTACCCCGTGATAGAAACCAGTTATTAGAAATGAAAGGAGGTCAAGACGAGCAAAACAACCAACCAAAAAAACCGAGAAAAATCCGAATATTTTGAAATAACCATTTCTGGAGGAAACATGAAAACCAATCACTTGTGTGTCAGTCGTATCTTAGCAGCTGCTGTCATAATCGCCGCGATCTCGATGATCCTGATCGTTCATCCAGCTGCAGCAGAAGCCACTCGGCTTGACTTCGAAAACTACAATATTGCTTGCTCAATCGTTTCTCAAAAGCTGTGGGTTAGCGATGGTGGGGTTGTGCACATCAGGGACCGTGAGCTTAACTCGGTGGTGACTTCCAACAGCGAATATTTTGCAGGCCCAGGACATATCTTTGCCAACGCAAACTTATTCAACCCCGCCATGGGTATTGGCACATACTTTGGCACCTTGGACATCTACCCAACAGCTTATCCTGAAGGATACTGGTTTGGTCATTGGAGCATGCAGATCACTGAGAATGGCTACCAGGGCCTCGCTCGCTTAAAAGGTTATGGCAGTCTGCAAGGCATGTTGGCTTTTAGCACCTTGACTCCGCTTCCACCGACAGTATTGGCTAATTATAAGGACCTGTGTGGTGGAAATCAGCCGATTGCCGGAACATATGTCGAAGGCTATTACCTGGTTCCAGGAGGTGAATGAGCCAGTTGTCCATCTGTAGCGAAGAGGATTATGGGGATTTGGGCTGGATATTCTGCCCAAATCCCCGAGGGTAACCTTGTTTTCACTGATGTAATTTTATTCGAGGTAGATTATGAAGGTTAACACCTTGATCGTGATTATGGCGTTACTCTCTCTGATCTGGGGGGCCGGTTTTATCCTGATACCTACCTTCTTCTGGTCGCTTTATGGACTGGCTCTGGACGCGGGAGGGGAGTATATGTCACGCCAGTTAGGTGTGGTTTTCTTTATGCTGGGCTTGATCCTATGGTTAGCCAGAAAGGAACAAAGCCCGGTGGCATTGCGAGCGATGACGATCGGTCTTTTTTACGGCAATGTGCTGGGCTTTGTGGTGGCGCTAATTGGTCAATTCGGCGCCGAGATCAGCATGTTAGGCTGGGTTGGGATCGTTTCGTACTTCTTGCTGGCATTAGGTTTTGGTTATTATCTGGTGAGACCGGTAGATTCGCACATCTAAGCTCTTCAAGTGCAATGATACAGGATGCGGAAGATTTGGAGGAAGCTTCAAACATACGAGAAAGCCTGAGCGGAGACATTAGCCAGAACCCCTGCCCCGCTAGTCTCCTGTATGATCGTGGGCGCTATGGCGGGAGGGTAAGGAACGACTGTCTTAGCCGGATAACGTAACCCGAATAGACAAATACCACTGCAACAAAGGTTCAAAAACCCATTGGTGAATTTCTCAAGAAAATTGAAAACCATGTGAGTCTGGTATAATGACAACATAGAGATCGGGTGGGGGGAATGGGCATCTACAAAATAACTAATCTTTCGAGGTTCGAAAAATGAGTCGTTTATCGCTGGGCGATACAGCCCCAAATTTTGCGCTACCCAACCATGAAGGCGCAGTGTTCAAATTATCGGATGTCTATCGTACTCAGAATGTGCTGCTGGTTTTTAACCTTGGTTTTGTCTGACCGCATTGCACCAATCATATGGCGCAGTTGCGCCAGGACTATGCAAAGTTTCAAGACTTGAACAGCGAAGTGCTGGTGATCTTGCCGAATGGGCCTAAGATGATCGAGCGGTATGCTCGCCGCACTGCTACACCTTACCCGATCTTGAGCGACAAGGGCGCCCGGGTTGCAGAACAGTATGGCATCAAAACCAGGCGCCTGGTGCAGGTCGCCGCGTTCACGCCCAGCGTGTTCCTGGTCGATCGAACGGGAACGATCCGTTACACCAACTATTCGACTTCGTATATCAAGGAGCCGGATAATGGCGAGCCGCTGGCGGTATTGGCGTCAGGCAAATCACAATAATTACCCTGTGGGTTTTGAAATTGATCGATGGGGGGTCATGTTGACCCTGGTGAGTGCTGGAATGGTCAGCGGCAGCGTGCAATATCTGTACGATCTGATTGGTGGAGATGGCTTACCAGCGCGCGCCGTGGTTCCGGTTAGTGTGTGAGCCGCTCAAGGTGAAGCTTCAAGCGACTCAAGTGCGCGTTTTCTTGATCGGCGACGGGGTGCAATGCGCTGTCAAAGGCCAGTAGACTCCACAGGAATATTACAATATCGAGCGGATGATTATGCCTGTCCTGCACGCCGGGGAAGTAGCAACTTGAGGAACATGCCAAAAAGCCCGAGGTCTCGGGCAAGACGTGCTGGATCGCTAAGCTCCAATTCGGGACGAAGGAACTGCTTACAGATTGGACCATGGAAGCCGACAAAGGATTGGTTTTTTGAGGCCTCGGGATTGGAATTTAAAGCAGTTTTGGAAGTGACCTGCCACGTTCACTTCCAAAACTGTTGAAGAGAATGCAAGGGGCGCGAATGCCACCCCCATCCATCATTTTACACTTTGAAATCATCTCAGGTAAGTGACACCTGTCCATAAAAAAATAGGGGCGATTGACCCTAACCAAAAATGGGGGCATTTACTATGATTAAGCTCGGAAGATTAAGCCAGGATGAGATATTGTTTCCGAGGAGAATGCATATGAAAAGTAAATGGTTGATCTTAGTTGTTCTGACGCTGGCGGCCTTGCTGATAGCAGGTTGCGCCGGCGCGCAAGGTCCTGCAGGACCCGCCGGCCCGGCAGGACCGGCAGGTCTGAAAGGCGACCCCGGCCCAGCAGGTCCGGCAGGCCCAAAGGGCGATCCTGGCCCGGCGGGTGAAGCCGCCTCCGCCTTCCGCACCTATGCAGGCGACGAAGCTTGCGCCGGGTGCCACACGGATCTTTACGACAAATACAAGATGTCAGGTCATCCCTGGAAATTAACCAAAGTTGAAGGTGGACAAGCCCCAAATTATCCGTTCACCAAGCTCACTGAGTTGCCACAAGGCTATACCTGGGACGATATTTTGTATGTAATTGGCGGTTACGCCTGGAAGGCCCGTTTTGTAAACAAGGAAGGCTATATCATCACAGATGAACCAGGTAAGACTGGCAATGCAGATTACTTGAACCAGTGGAACTTTGCGAATACTATTGTTGGTAAGCAAGCTGGTTGGGTCAAGTACAATTCCGGTAAAGAGAAGCTGCCATATAATTGTGGCTCTTGCCACACCACTGCATATAGTCCACGGGGCAATCAGGATGATTTGCCCGGTTTGGTAGGCACCTGGAAACAAGAAGGGATTCGCTGTGAAGAATGCCATGGCTTTGGCGGTTTGCACATTCAGGATCCACAAGGCGCCCCGATGGATGTTGTGCGCGATTCCGAGATGTGCGGTAAATGCCATCGCCGCGACGATGTAGAAAATGTCAACGCCAAGGGCGGCTTCATTGAGCATCACGAACAGTATGAAGAACTATATCAAAGCAAGCATATCACAATCAACTGTGTAGTCTGCCATGACCCGCACACTGGCGTAGTTCAATTGCGCCAGATGGGTATGCAGACCACTCGCACTACTTGCGCGAATTGTCACTATAAACAGGCCCAGGTACAAAACAATGAAATCCATGCTGCAATGAGAGTAGATTGCGTGGAGTGTCATATGCCTAGGCTGGTCAAAACTGCCTGGGGTGATATCGATAAGTTTACTGGCGATATTCGCACCCACCTGATGGCCATTGACTCGCAGCAGCTTACCACTTTTGGCGAAGATGGCAGTCTGGTTAGCGGTCAAATCGGTTTGGATTGGGCTTGTCGGCACTGTCACGTGGAAGGCGGCAGCGCAACTGCAAAAACCGATGAAGAATTACTGAATGGAGCGTCTGATTATCACACACCCAATCCATAACCATCTCTGGGCTTAATCTTTCACCTACGAGTTCCCCTATTGGCCGGTGTAATCACGCCGGCCAATGCTTTTATTTCGGAAGCTCAGGGCCATCTTGCTTATTCAACCGATCCAATAGATTGTTTTGAATAGCATAAACAGCAAGCTCGATGCGGTTGTTTAAATTCAGCTTTTCAAGAATAGTGCTGATGTAGTTGCGAACGGTTTTTTCCTGTAAATTTAATGTCTGGCCAATTTCAAGGTTGGTTTTTCCATGCACGACTTCTGCAAGCACATCCAATTCGCGCTCTGATAGATTATAGAAAGCCTGGTCATATAGTTTTTGTTCCACGCGGCGCACATGCGCCAATAAATGAGCGGCCGCGGCGGGGTCGAGTAACGCCTCGCCATGCGCTGCCGCTTTGATGGCGCGCAATAGTTCATGGTTACCTACCTGCTTAAGAACATAGCCAGTTGCTCCAGCCCGGATGGCTTGCACAACAAGGTTGTCATCCTGATAGGATGTCAGGATGATGATTTTACTTTGTGGGAATTTTTGGCTTATCTGGCGGGTAGCCTCAATCCCGCTGGTGCCGGGCAAGCGGATATCCATTAACACCACATCGGGACGCAACCTTTCCACGCCAGCCAGAGCCTCGGATGCGTTACCCGCCTCGCCTACCACTTGCATGTCTTCCTGATCATTGATTAACGTCATCAGACCAAGACGGACGATTTCATGATCATCCACCAGTAAAATACGAATTTTTTCCATCAGCTTTCTTCTTCCCAGGGAAAATAGAGGTGCAAGGTAACGCCCTTACCCGGCTGGTTGGAGATATTCAATTTTCCTCCTAGCAAGCGCGCTCGGTCGCTCATGTTACGCAGCCCATAACCTGGTTTGGCGTCTGCCAACATTCCTCTACCATTATCACGGATCGAGATGAAGATGAGGTGATCAGTGGGGGCAAGAGATATATCAACCTGGCTGGCATGTGCATGGCGAAATACATTAACCAGCGCATCGCGCACGATTGCCAAGATGTGCGCCAATCTGGCGGCTGACAAGGTGCAGTCTTCAGGTAGTTCGGAAATCAGCCGGATTTGTACACCTCCCACTATTTGCATTTCCTGGATAAACTGTTCCAGCGTTTTTGTCAGCGGCTGGTTTTCCAGCGCTACCGTCATTTCGCTCAGGTTGCGTCGCATATCTTGGACGGCGCCATCCAAGGCGCTAATGGCGCTATTTAAACGATCAGCCACTGGGCTTCCGGGTGTTGCCAACCTGGCGGCCGATTCGACCAGTAGCCCGGCCGTGTAAACAGATTGCAGCGCCCCATCATGCAATTCACGCGCCAGGCGTTCGCGCTCGATGGCCAGGATTTGTTTTTGCTCCATATCTTCTAACCGCCTGGCGTATTCTAAGTCGAACACCTCCAGTCCTCGGATCACGGAAACAGCCAGCATCAATCCCACAATCGAGCGGAAAATGCGCACCGGAATCTGGATCATATGAACAAATGCTTGCGTATTAAACCAATTTGCCGGAAAGAAAGGCGCGGGAGGAGGTACTAATCCACTGAGCAGAGCATACACAAAAAGCACATAGCTGACCATATGCAAACTGCGGGTAATATGCGGCGCATTGAGCTCAGCGATCTTTTTACGGGCGTAATAGCGCAAGGCAAAGCCTGATAACAATCCTGCTGGTAGGGAGATGAAATAACGCGCCAAAGCATTCCCCGTGTTACGCCACGTCTCGCGATCCGGCAAGGTGAGTAAGAGAAAGCCAAAAACAACGATAATCCAGATTGTCAAAATGACAGCCGGGATCGCGTAAAACCAGCCTTGGTTTCGGTCTTTGGGGAGCAGAGATATGCCAAACTGGAAAAGAGCCGTAAACGAGGTTGCCAGAACCAATAGTTGTACACCTGTCCAGAAGAAGATCGACTCGACGCTGAGATTGGGGGATTGTAATGGAATCAACAATTCGCCCCATTCATAGAGACCATGAACCAGCCCGAACGCCGCCAGCCACTTTAGACTGCGCGCCAGTTCCAGCCTTGAATAACTACGGGATTGCAATACCGTTGTCAAGCCTAAAGAAAAGAACACCATTCCGTAGAAAAACTGGATGATGTTACGGTTCAACTCTAAGAATTGAGCCAGTGGGGTCATTGATTGATCGTCTCGCTTTCTTAGGGTGCCGCTCATGCGGCCAACTGCTTCTTGAAAATCATCTCATAAAGCAACCAAAATGTCCAGTACAAGTTGCGCTGGTGCGAGGCATCTGGGTTCGATGCCTTGCACCTGTCACGCAAAATGATCATGGATCA
>JAGUYW010000056.1 GCA_020061105.1 Anaerolineales bacterium
GTTGAGCGGCGGCCTGCCCTTCGGCCCCGACGGTGTTGATCACTACACCGCCGTCGAGCACGCCGCCTGGGACGACTACGTGGCCGTCGACCGGGCGTTCGCCGGCACCATCGCCGAGAATATCCGCTTCGGCCGCCTGGACGCCACCGACGAGCAGGTGATCGCCGCCGCCCAGGCTGTCGGCGCCCACGATTTCATCGAACGCACTCGCGATGGCTACAACACCTCGGTTGAAGAAGGCGGCGTGGTGCTCTCGGTCGGGCAGCGCCAGTTGATCTCCTTCGCCCGCGCTCTGCTGGCCGACCCGCGCATCCTGATCCTCGACGAAGCCACCTCCAGCGTCGACACCCAGACCGAAATCGTCATTCAACAAGCCCTGGCGCGCCTGCTCAAAGGCCGCACTGCCTTCGTGATCGCCCACCGCCTCTCCACCGTGGTCAACGCCGATCGCATCGTCGTCATCCAGGATGGGCGCATCGTTGAGCAAGGCTCGCACACGAAGTTGTTGGAAAAAGAAGGGGTCTACGCCCAGCTCTACCGGGCAGGTTTTGAGGATTAAACAGTCAAGAAATTCACCCGCGCCCGCTGCGTCTGGAATAAGTGCAGCGGGCGCCGGTGTTATAGATTCAATCTCGCCTTCGCAAAAATCTCGCTCATTGGCATCGGGTTGATCATCAGCAGCAGGTTCTTAGCCCGCGACAGCGCCACATACAAATGCGCCAGTAACTGGAAGTCATACCCTGGAACCGGGTTATATAAAACGAATAGCACTGCGTTAGCCTCCAACCCCTTGAATGATGGAATATCGGCCAGGCGCACAGGGAAGTAAGCGGTATTGTCTTCTGTATCGCTCAAAGGCGTCAGGCGATAGCGCTGAATGGCTGGCGGCAAGCTGTTCGGCCAGTTCGGCGAGCTAAAAAATTGCAAAGTATTGACTTTGGGAGTCTCAAGTTGGCGATTCGATCGCCAGTGCAGAACCAATTCCCCGTAACAATCCAGTTCCCAAACCAAAGCGGATTGGATGTTCACACCTTGTTCGCGACGCAGCAGATCCCGAAAGCGGTTGCGGTAGCCATTGCAAAAGGCGTTGACCATGCGCACATCCTGCGCTGTTGGCATGGAAGCATCACTCAAGCGATCTTCTGTGAAACCCAATGGATACAGGTATTTCATCACCCCTTTTTGCCAATCTAACCTGGCTGGCGCATTTAACTTTAACAGATTTGGAGAATCGAACACAAAACCAGCAAATTTACTGTTCTGAGAAGTGGTGTTTTCGCCCGAAATCACCACGATATCCTTCAAAAGCGGAGAATACTGTTCTGCCATCGCCAGCGCCTCGCCCATTTTTGGGTAGATCTCATCCTCCTTGGCGTAGATCCACTCTTTCACCACCCCTTTTCCGGCCAACTGCGGTGCGACTTGTGGCGCTGTCGGATTCATAGGTTTGAAGACTTCATAAACATTACCGGCGTTACGGCAATTACGAGAAAGCGTGAAAGGCGCCAGGTATTCCGAATATCTTTTCACCAGGTCAGAAGAAAAGAGCAGTTGGTTATCGTCATAAAACACATACAGAATGCCATTTTCCAGATCTGTCAGGCACGCCTCCACCAGGTCGAACCATTTATGCTCGAAATCCTGGCCCTCATCCACGATCACCGCGTCGAAGCGCTCTGGTTCCCTTAAAAGCTCATCCAATGTAAAATCGATCTCTTCGTCAGAAGGAACCTGGTATTGGCTCCAGGCTTTCGAGAAGATATGCTTGCGATGTGGAAGGAAAATTCTACTTTGGATCGAGCTATCGATGATCGAATCAATCAACGGCTTCAAGGCGCTTACGGTTATATTGGCGCCCTGCAGGCGTCCTCGGATATCCTGCGCCAGGATTGGATTATGGCACAGGAATAAAACCCTGAAACCTTCCCGATCCAGTCGAATAGCCTTCTCAACCGCCAAGAGAGTTTTCCCTGAACCCGCGCAGCCGGAAATTGCTGCTTTTCTGTGGCGTTGAATGAAATCCAATAAGAGAACCTGCTCCTCGGTCAACCGGTCGATGATCTGGTTGAGATCACGAAAATATTGCTCCTGCGGTGAGCTAAATTTTTGGGATTGGCAAAACACTGTTTCCAGGCGTTGGATATGTTCTTCATTGAAAGGGTCGAAACGGTAATTCGGGTCTTTATCCAGGTAATATTTAAAAACCCGATTGGTCCACTCTTCAGCCTGGTGCATATCTTTTACATCCATGATGATAACGCGTGGCTTATCCAGCCCCAGGTCTTTGTCATCGATCACCACATCTGGAAACGCCACAGCATGACCAAAAAAGAAAGGGATCGTTGTATCGAAAAGCTGGTCGATTTTGGCGCGTAAACTATAGATCGCTTTCAATCCTTGCTTAAACGGATCACGAATTGCACGATCATCGCTACGCCACTCGCCAATTTTGCTATCATAAGCAATCTGCTTTCCCCCTTTCACCTCCAGGGTAAGAAATCCGCCATATGGATCCAGGATTACAAAATCCGTTTCCCCATCCTGAACACCTATTTTGTGCCTGCGCAATTGCCATGCCACCGAATAAAAAACCCGGTAAGAATCCGGCAATTGATTGCGTAAAGCCTCAAAAACAGATCTTTCCGCTTCTCTCCCTTCTACAAATAAAGGTTCCGCAGGAAACATAATCGCCATTATGCGCCTCCTTTCTGGCCTCTGTAAGAGGCAGAATTTTTCATCCCCCAGATACTCAATTACTTAAGCTGCCTGACCCCCGCTTCTCCCTCTTCGGCGCGCTCCACAGCATCCAGGCCGGCAGATGCGTATGGCAGGAGCGAATCAAATATTCGGTCGGCGAGACCCCTTTCTGAACGGCAATCTGCCACTCGCCGTCAGGAAACAGCTCATCCAATAACCAGCACACGTACGCCGCCAGGTGATCGTGCCGGGCAGGAGCATAGGAGTAAGCAGGAAATGCCGGGATTTGACCGAAGAGTTTTGCGCGGGCTTTTTGCGCCACAAACACCGCTACCCCTGCGCTTCTTTCGAGGGCGCGTTCGAAATCCAGAAAACTCGGATCACGCGCGAGAAGTGCATACCGTTCAACCGCTAAAGCCGACAGGGCTTGAGCTTTCTCCCAGGTCGTCAGGCGATGATCGTTGGCCACTTCCGTTTCCGCCTGGCGCAGCGCCCGGTATTCAGGAGAAAAATCTGGATATAATTCCAGCGCCTCGTAGAAATATAGATCGCCATTCGATTGGAAGGTTTTGCTTTGGTAAACATGGAAACATTCAAGATAAGCCGAACAAACCAGCGCCCGTTCATCATGGCATGTTTCTGATGAGATAACCGCAGCCAGGGTATCTTGCAAGGGCAGGGAAAAGGCGGCAGAAACTGACCCTTCGGAACTGAAACGATCTGCTGCGTGTTCACCGTAATGAACAAAGAGCAAATCCTCCTGATCAACCACAGCCAGGGGGATTTTCCTGGGGTCGAAGTCCAGCCAGGTGCGCACCGGGGCTTTCAACAAGCGGTGAAGAATTTCAACGGCGATGATTGATTTCATGATTTCGCAATCCACCTAAAAAAGGTGAAGTCCCATCCACCTTTTTATAATCATAGTATAAAGGAACCTGACAGGTTGTTTACTAACATTGCTGTTGACTTGCAAATGTGCAAACCAGGGTAAAAATTTCGCGTTATAATCCTGCCAACCGATCATGTGGAATCTCACGCCGCTCACCCTAATCTCTGCCTTCGCCTGCCTGGCGGCTTTGGGGGTGCTAGCGCCATTTGCCTGGCTGAGTGGGCAACGCCGCAGCATGCCCGGGGCCTGGTCGTACATTTTCCTGGCCCTGGCCCTGGCATGGTGGAGCGGTTTCACGGCTTTGGAGCACGCCGCAGTCGACACGGATGCCAAGCTGTTCTTCTCCGCTGTGCAGTACCCTGGCATCACCAGCGCGCCGGTATTTTTCTTTTTGATGGCGCTCGAATACAGCCGGGCGAGCCAGTTTCTCAGCCAGCGCCTCAAAAAATTCTGGCCGCTGTTAGGAATTATCCCTGCCATCACCACGCTGCTGGCCTTAACCAACTCAAGACATGGCTTGATTTGGAGAGAAGTAACCCGCAGCGGGGATTTCATGATCTACCATCATGGGCTGTTGTTTTGGGTCGGCGCAGTTTACACCTACCTGCTGATGGTAAGTGGGATCATCATCCTGCTATGGAGCGCCAGGAGTCTGCCCAGATATTACCGCACGCCCAGTTACTTGATTGTTATCGGGGTGAGCATCCCAATCGCTAGCAACCTGATCTACCTGCTTGGATTGAGCCTGCCCGGCTTGAGCGATGCAGATTCCACCCCCATCTCATCTTTGTTGTCATGCTTCTTCCTGATTTGGGCAATTTTCTACCGCATTTCGTTAGACGAAGGCCCGGCTGCGCCCTTCCTGGTCGAGAGCCGCTTTTCCAAAAAACATTACCAGAAAATCTTAAACCTGCTGCCGAATGCCATTCTGTTGGTCGAACCGCCCGGTAAGATCATCCTGGTCAACGAAGTCTGCGAAAAGCTGTTCGGTTACACATTTCACGAACTTGCTGGGCAATCCATCGAGCTACTGCTGCCCAACCACGCCATCGCTGCCCGGGCGATAGCATCAGACGATCATGATTTACAATCCCTGGACGTAGAAGAGGCGCTGGCTTGCCGCAAAGATGGCAGCCAGTTTCCTGCCGAACTGTTCTTCGGCTGGTTAGAAATTGACGACGAACGATCTTTCTTGCTCTCCATTCGAGATGTCAGCAGGCGCAATAAAACCCTCAAACGATTGCAATTGCAAAGCGCAGCCCTTGAATCGTCTGCCAGCGGTATCGCCATCACCGACATCGATGGCAACATCACCTGGGTCAACCCTGCCTTTACCACAATGACTGGTTACACTCAATCAGAAGTGGTTGGTCAAAATCCCCGCCTGCTGAAATCCGGTATGCACACACCAGAATTTTACGAGCAGATGTGGCGCACCATCCTGGAGGGTCAGGTCTGGCAAGGAGAGACGTACAATCGCCGCAAAGATGGCAGCGTGTATGTCGAAGAACAAACCATCGCCCCGGTGCGCTCCAGCGATAAAGAGCTGACCCATTTCGTCGCTACCAAGCGCGATATCAGCCACCGGATACAGCTCGAAGAACTGCGCGACCAGCTCACCCACACCATCGTTCACGATTTACGCAATCCGCTCACTTCCATCCTGGCCGGCCTGGATCTGCTCGATTATTGGAGCCAACAACTCAACCTGCCCGAAGAGCCAATTGAAATCGTGCAGATCACCCGCAGCAGCGCCTGGCGCATGTTGGGACTGGTCAATACCATCCTGGATCTCTCGCGATTGGAAAAAGGCCAGCTGCCCATTAAGCCCGAACCGCTTGTCCTGGCTACCCTGACCGAGCAAATCTGCCGCGTCGAATCCCCCCTGGCTGTGCGCCGTGAAATCTTGCTGCTCAACGATGTACCCTTCGACCTGCCGATTGTGTACGCCGACCAGCACCTGATCGGACGCGTCTTGCAAAACCTGATTGACAACGCCCTCAAGTTCACGCCCGATGGAAAAAGTGTGGAGATCAAGGCGCATGTAGCAGATGAGAATAGTCGCCAGGTGATCGTCTCGGTGCGCGACTCTGGCAAAGGGATTCAGGAAGAGATTCGCCATCGCCTGTTCGAAAAGTATTTCACCCAGGGCAAGCAGCGCGGCGCCGGGCTCGGCCTGGCTTTTTGTCGAATGGCAGTCGAAGCGCATGGTGGGAAAATTTGGGTGGAAAGCGCCGCTGATCCCGGCGAAAAAAGCGGCGCTACTTTCCTGTTCTCGCTGCCCTTAGGAAACCCCGGTTCACCCGAAAATTGACCCGGGTCAGGGTATACTTAACCGCATGGCAGAACCGAAAGGCTCATCGAAAACACCAGCCAGCCGCTGGCGCTTACGGCGCTTCGCCCTGCTGGCCGCCATCCTGATCGCCCTGGCGGCGCTGGCTGCCGCCCTGCCCGACAGCCGGGAACGCCTGGCGGCCCAGGTTCAAACAGCCTGGCAAAATCTCAACCAGCGCCAGGTCAATCCCACGCTTGTGTCTACACCACTCAGCCAGGCCTCGCTGACCCCCACACTCACTCCCAGTCCACCGCCCGAGCCTGCTTTGCTTCCCACCCTGCAAGCTACCGCGGTTCCTTTACCGGTTCCAACCTTCACCACTGCCAGCGGCGACCTGATGATCGCCGCCCTGCGAGAAGGCGATTATGTCCAGCTTTTTGCCTACCAACCCGGCGGGCAGCCCTTACGCCGGTTGACCAGCGATGCCTGGGATCACCTGCACCCCGCCATCAGCCCGGATGGCAGGCGCATCATCTACGCGGCCAACCCGGGCGGCTTTTGGGATCTCTTTCTACTCGACCTGTCAAGCGGGCAGACCCAGCAAATCACCGAAACGCCCGAATATGACGGCAGCCCAAGCTGGTCGCCAGATGGGCTGTGGATTGTCTATGAAAGTTTCGCCAGCAGCCCTGAAAATCCCAGCGCTGGCAACCTGGAGATCTTCATCCGCCCACTGGACGGCTCGCAAGAACCCATCCGCCTGACCGATCATCCTGCAGCAGACCACTCTCCGGTCTGGTCGCCCGGTGGACGCCAGATCGCTTTCATCTCCACCCGCAGCCAGCAATCCGAAG
Organism: Anaerolineales bacterium; assembly: GCA_020061105.1. Classification (GTDB taxonomy): domain Bacteria; phylum Chloroflexota; class Anaerolineae; order Anaerolineales; family UBA4823; genus JAGUYW01. The sequence continues at coordinate 6,716 of JAGUYW010000056.1, forward strand.
TCTGGCTGGCCGATCTCGATCGCAGCGAAGAGCGCTTCGCCAACCTCAGCCGCAACCTGGAAGCCATCCACGCCCACCCTGCCTGGTCTCCAGATGGCGCATTGCTGGCCTGGTCGGAGACCACGCCCGAGGGTTTGCAAAAAATCGCTGTATGGGATTCCACGAACCCGGGCTTGCGCCCGCGCCTGATCAACCCGGGCGCCTGGCCGGCCTGGAGCCCGGCTGGAGACGCCTTGCTGGCAGGCTTAATCACTCCCAACCGCGCCTATCTGACCGGATATCACCTGAATGACGCCAGCCTGATACTGCCGCCGCTCACCCTGCCCGGCGAAATTTTCGGTCTCAGTTGGGGAAGCGGCAGCCTGAATGCTTTGCCTTCCGATCTGGCGCAAGCCGCCTTGCATACCCCAACCCCCTTGTGGGTCGAAATCCTGTCTCCCCAGAGCAGCGCTCTGGGTGGGCGTTTTGTCATCGCCCCTCTGCCAGAAGTTGAAGCTCCTAACGCCTTCCTGCAAGATCGCGCCGACGAAGCATTTATTGCCCTGCGCCAGCGCGTCGCCGAGGCAGCCGGTTGGGATTTTCTCTCCACTCTTGAATCGGCTTACCTGCCTCTCTCCACCCGCCTTGGACCTGGCTTTGAAGAAGATTGGGCCTACACCGGGCGCGCCTTTCGCTTTAACACCGCCCCTCTGGCAGCCGGATGGGTGATCATGGTTCGTGAGGACTTCGGCCCGCAAACCTACTGGCGCATTTACCTGCGCACCCGCTTCCAGGATGGGCGCCAGGGGCAACCGGTTACTCAGTTCCCCTGGGATCTCTTCGGTCGCGCCAACGACCCGGCGGCCTATGAACAAGGCGGATCGCTGCTGCCCTTGCCAGAAGGCTACTGGCTCGATTTCACCGCCCTGGCCAATGCCTACGGATGGGAGCGCCAACCTGCCCTGGTGACCTGGAAACGCGCCTTCTCGGCTGTGCGCTTCAACGAATTCGTGCTCACCGGCGGCCTGGACTGGCTCACTGCCATGATGGAAGTCTACCCGCTCGAGGCCTTGCACACCACCACCCCGGTGCCCTCGCCCACCCACACCCTGCCGCCCACCCTGACCCCCACCCGCACCCTGACCCCCACCCGCACCCCGTGGTTCTCGCGCACACCCACCATCACCCTCACCCGCATCCCCACCCGCACGCCCACCTACACCCCCACGCGCTTCCCCAGCCGCACCCCAACCCCGACCACCACCCCAACCCCCACCCAGCGCGGCGATTCTCCCCAACCTTGATCCTCCATGCCTGCTTGCTCGCGCCCACCCGCCCCTCATCATCCGTGCTCCAGTCCACAGTCAGCAATCGGCTGTCGGCTATCAGCCTTCATGATTCAATCCGTTCAATCCACTCTCAAAATTCGTTGTCCAATCCGTTCTCATAATCCGTTATCCATCTTGCTCATCCTCGTCCTCGCCCTCACCGCCTGCCAGCCCATCTCCCCCGCGCCGCTCCCAACCGGCGCCCCGACCGCCGAATCCCAACCGCCGCCATCCCCCACCCCGCTGCTGGCGCCTGCCCTCTCCACAGCCACCCTGCCCGGAGAACTACACGAAATCGCCCCCACACCTACTGACCTGCCCGACCCGCTGCGTTTCGTCTTCCCCACCCAGGCCTTCTCGCCGGTCAGCGCCTGGCGCCCGCCGCTTTACGAAACCCCCTGGGAGCCGACCCCCAACGATCACTTCTATTTCAGTCGCCCGATCGGCGCTGATCAGGTCAATTGGCCGCTGGCGATTTACCGCTACGGCGGCATCTTCTTCGAGAACACTGTTCACTCCGGCATCGACATCCCCGCCCCCAATGGTACGCCGGTTCTGGCAGCCGGCGACGGCGAAGTGATCTGGGCTGGCTGGGGATTGTTCTTTCTGCAAGAACAATTCAACGACCCTTACGGGATTGCCATCGCCATCAAGCATTCATTCGGATACAAGGGCAGCCCGCTCTACACTGTTTATGGGCACATGGATGATTATTACGTGGTACGCGGCCAGCGCGTCAAACAGGGTGATATGATCGGCATCGTCGGCGAAACCGGCAAAACCACCGGCCCGCACCTGCACTTCGAAGTGCGCCTGAGCGAAAACGATTACTATCGCTCGCGCAACCCGGAGCTTTGGATCGCGCCTCCGCAAGGATGGGGCATCCTGGGTGGGCGCATCCTGGATTCCGACGGCCGGCGCCTGGAGAAACACACCATCCATATTCGCTCCACCGCTACCAACCAGTACTGGTTTGTGATCACCTATGGTGGAACTGCCGTGAACAGCGACGATTACTACCAGGAAAACATGGTCATCGGCGACCTGCCTGCCGGGCAATATGTTATCTGGACTTCTTTCAATAACGTGATTTATAGCAAAACCATCGAAATCAAACCCGGTCAGGTCACTTTCGTACGCTTCGTTGGCACGCGCGGCTTCGACCTGGATTGGCCTCCTCCGCCGCGCCCCAATTTCACCCCACCAGCGGTCGAAGCTACGCCAGAAGAATAGATATCAAACAAACTCGCCCTTGACAACTAGAACGCTTGTGCTAAACTTACAGCACATAATCATCTTTTTACTCTAGGAGTTTATAAAACCATGGCCAGAAAACCCAACATTCCGCCTCCTGAGAACATCCCAATGGGCGATAGCTCACGGAGTATTGCCCTCGATAAAGCCCTCACTGAAATCACCAAGCGCTATGGCGACGGTTCGATCATGCGCCTGGGTGAAGCCCAGCACATGAACGTCGAAGCCATCCCCACCGGCGCCCTGTCGCTGGATATCGCCCTGGGCATCGGCGGCGTGCCACGCGGGCGCATTACCGAAATCTACGGGCCGGAGTCATCCGGTAAAACCACCATCTGCCAGCACATCGTAGCCGAAGCCCAACGCATGGGCGGCACGGCGGCCTTCATCGACATGGAACACGCCCTCGACCCATCTTACGCCGCCCGCTGCGGTGTGAATGTTGAAAGTCTGCTCATTTCACAGCCCGACATGGGCGAGCAAGCCCTGGAAATCACCGAAACGCTGGTGCGCTCCGGCGCGGTAGACGTGATCATTATCGACTCGGTCGCCGCCCTGGTGCCGCGAGCAGAAATTGAAGGCGATATGGGCGACTCGCCCATGGGTATGCAAGCCCGCCTGATGTCGCAGGCCTTGCGCAAGCTCTCCGGCGCCATCAAGCAGACCAACACCACCGTGGTCTTCACCAACCAGCTGCGCCAGAAAATCGGCGTCATGTTCGGCAACCCAGAAACCACCACCGGCGGCATGGCGCTTAAATTCTACGCCTCGGTGCGCCTGGATGTACGCCGCGTCCAGGCCATCAAGCTCGGGACTGAGATCATCGGCAGCCGTACGCGCGTGCGGGTGGTCAAAAACAAAGTCGCTGCCCCCTTCCGCACCGTTGAATTCGACATCATGTACAACGAGGGCATCTCCAAAGCCGGCGACCTGCTCGACCTGGCTACCGAACTAGAAATCATCACCAAGCGTGGCTCCTTCTTCTCCTATGGCGACATCCGCCTGGGTCAGGGCCGTGAAAACGCCAAAGATTTCCTGCGCACCAACGCCGACATTGCGGCTGAAGTCGAGTTAGCCGTGCGCCAACAAGCCATGAGCGGCGAAATCCCACTCACACTGGGCGGCGCCGAAGACGAAGAAGGCGGGATGGACGACGAAGTATAGGTTGTAATGAGTCAACCGGGCGCTGGCAGAATGTTTCGCCAGCGCTTTTCTCTTGTTTTTGGCCAAGTTTTCATGTACAATGAAGTAACGAGTGCATGTTCGTTGCCGGTTAATTACAACCGGTTACTGGTCCCTAATCTTTCAATGTTAGCGACATACCCCAGGAGGATTATATGTTCGAAACTGTTTTAGACAAAATCCGAGGATTGTTGGGCAGCAAATCCCTTTCCGACGCCGACTTTGCAGAGGAATTGGATAAGAAAGCTGCAGCCAAGGGCTTGAATTGGAGAATTTCCGTTGTAGATTTCCTGACCCTGGTGGGAATTGATAGCTCACGCGAAAACCGCGACGCTTTGGCGGCAGAACTCGGCCTGCCTCCCGATCTAAAAAGCGGCTCAGCAGAGAAGAATGAAGCTTTGCGAAAGGCAGTCTTCAAGAAGATCGCCCAATCCGGCGGCAACGTTCCAAAAGCGCTCATGGATTAATCAAAGAAACGCCAGGCTGACCACCTGGCGTTTTTTCTTTCTCATTAAGGGGAGGACTTATTTTATGTGCCTTCTTCCCACGAATTCAAATACGCAACCTGCTGCTCAGTCAGCGTATCGATATCTACTTTCATAGCCCGTAATTTCAGGCGGGCGATTTCGCGGTCGATGTCTGACGGCACGCTGTAGACCTTCTTTTCCAGACGCTCGTAATTCTTCGCCATGTATTCCAACGACAGCGCCTGGTTGGCAAACGACATATCCATCACGCTGGCGGGATGCCCTTCGGCGGAAGCCAGGTTAATCAAGCGACCCTCACCCAGGATGTGCAAGCAACGCCCATCTTCCAGGATGTATTGGTCGACAAATGGGCGCACCAGGCGCTTCTCGCTCGCCATTTCTTCCAGGGCTGGGATATTGATCTCGACATTGAAATGCCCGGAGTTACAAATGATCGCCCCATCCTTCATGGCCTCGAAGTGCTGGCGGTCGATGACGTTGATGTCGCCGGTCACAGTAACGAAGATATCACCAATCTGCGCCGCTTCGTCCATTGGCATCACCCGGAAACCGTCCATCACCGCTTCCAACGCTGGCAGTGGGTCGATCTCGGTCACAATCACGTTTGAGCCCATACCGCGCGCCCGCATCGCCAGGCCACGTCCGCACCAGCCATAACCCGCCACCACAAAAGCCTTGCCAGCCAGCAAAATATTGGTCGCCCGGATAATGCCGTCGATGGTCGACTGCCCGGTGCCATAGCGGTTATCGAAGAGATGCTTGGTCATGGCGTCGTTGACCGCCACCACCGGGAAATTCAAAGCCCCATCCGCTGCCATGGCTCGCAAACGAATCACGCCAGTAGTGGTCTCCTCGGTGCCGCCCAGCACGCCCGGCAGCAGGTCGCGGCGCTCTTTATGCAGCACGCTCACCAGGTCGGCGCCGTCATCCATCGTGATGTGTGGCTGGTGATCCAGGGCGGTGTTAATGTGCTTGTAATAGGTTACGTTGTTTTCGCCCTTGATAGCATAGGTCGGGATTTCGAAGTGCGAAACCAGCGCTGCCGCCACATCGTCCTGGGTGGACAGCGGGTTGGAAGCAGTTAGCACCACATCCGCCCCACCCAGTTGCAAGGTGTGCATCAGGTTGGCAGTTTCGGTGGTGACATGCAAACAGGCCGCCACGCGCAACCCTTGCAGCGGGCGTTCTTCTGCAAAGCGCTGGCGAATCAGGCGCAGTACTGGCATCTCACGTTCGGCCCACTCGATGCGCCGCCGGCCGCCTTCAGCTAACCGGGTATCTTTGACATCATAACTTTCCATCATATCTCTCCAAATTCAAGGGTTTTTTGCCTGGGCGCTTAATCCGCCAGGGCTTCCAACTGCTCGCCATCTGGAAATGCCTGGCGAAATCGTTCCAAAAATGCCTGCCGGGTGAAATCGTGGTTCTGCGGCCCATCGTGTTCCAGGCAGTAGGTCGCCGCCAAAGCGCCTATCTGTCCGCAGGTTTTCAAGTCATAGCCCAGCCGCACCCCGGTTAGAAAACCGCCTCGAAAGGCGTCGCCCACTCCGGTAGGATCGGCAATGTGCTGCGGTGGGACGACCGGAACGAGCATTTTTTCACCGCGGTGATAAATTTCTGCGCCTTTTTCCCCCAGGGTTACTACAATCACAATCTCAGGGTTTTCTGCCCCAATGACGGCGGCGTCCCAGCCAGTCATTTTCTCGATTAGCGCGAATTCGTAATCGTTGACAAACAATCCCCAAGCCGCCTGGATGCCCTGTCGCAAATCCTCTCCCGTCAGGCGCACGATCTGTTGGCTCGGATCGTAGATGTAGGAAAAACCGAGTTCCCGGCATTCGCCGACGTACTGGATCATCGCCTGTGGATCGTTGGGCGAAATCAGGGTCAGGTCGGGACGCGGCGCAGCTGCGTCACGCAGCGATAACTGCGCCGCAAAAGCCATCGCCCCCGGGTAAAAGCTGGCGATTTGGGCATTCGAGCGGTCAGTATTGACAAAGAAAGACGCCGTGAAGACCCCGGGAATGACCTTGGCCCCGCTGGTATCGACGCCTTTGCTTTCCAGCCAGACCCGGTATTCTTCGAAATCTTCGCCTACCGAAGCCCACAAGCGCGGCCGCCCACCCAACAGCGCCAGGGTGTAGGCGATATTGGCGGCGATCCCGCCACGCTGACGGCGCATCGAATCGACCAGGAACGACAGGCTGATCGAATCCAGGCGATCGGGCAAGATATGGTCCCGAAAATAACCTGGAAAGGTCATCAAATAATCATAAGCCACAGAACCGGTCAGCAACACTTCCATCTCACACCTCAGAAGAACGAAAACCCGTTTAAACGTTGCAACGTTCTAACGTTTAAACGTTCAAACGCTATCCTTCCGTCCGCCCCTTTTCCACCGCCTGTTTCAAACCTTCTTCAAACGGGGCATAGACCACGCCAAATTCGGTGACAATGCCGCTCAAAAGACGGTGCGGGGTGACGTCGAAAGCCGGGTTGCGGGCGCGCGCTCCTGCTGGGGCAACCTGCTGTCCAGCGGCCTGGATATCTAATACCTCTTCCGAGGAGCGCTCCTCGATCGGGATTAGCCCGCCGTGCGCCAGGGAAAGATCAATCGTAGAAGTCGGCACCACCGAATAGGCCGGGATGCGGTTATCGAAAGCCGCCAGCGCCAGCATGTAGGTGCCAATTTTATTGGCGACATCGCCATTGGCCGCCATGCGATCGCCGCCGAAAAACACTTTTTGCGCCTTGCCGGCGCGCAAGAAATAACCGGCGGCGTTATCTGAGATGATCTCGAAGGGGATACCGTACTGCTGCAATTCCCAGGCTGTCAGGCGCGCCCCTTGCAAGCGTGGGCGCGTCTCATCCACCAGCACATGCACGCGCTTGCCCTGTTCGTGCGCCATGCGAATCACTCCTAAGGCGGTGCCCCAATCGACCGTCGCCAACGAGCCGGTGTTGCAGTGATGGATCACCGTATCGCCGTCATTGATCAAGGCAGCCCCGTAGGTTGCCATGCGCTTGTTGATCTCGACATCTTCGTCGGCGATGCGCTGCGCCTGCGCCAGCACCAGCGCCCGCAGGTCGTCGGTCGAGCCCTCGAAAGCCTGCACCTGGCGCAAAATGCGCTCCACCGCCCATCCCAAATTGACCGCCGTCGGGCGCGCGGCCAACAGGGTCTGCCCGGCTTCACGCAAATCCGCCAGCAGCCCGGCCTTCTGGCGCGCCGTAGACTGTGTCGCCGCCAGCGCCAAACCAAATGCCGCCGCTGCACCAATCGCCGGCGCCCTGCGCACCACCATATCCAGGATCGCCTGCGCCACCTCATTGTAATCGCTATAGCTCAACACCGTAAACTCACCCGGCAGCACACGCTGGTCGATCATCCGCAGTTGATTATTTTGGGCGTCCCACTCTACCGTCCGCATATTTTGTCTCTCCATCCGCAAAAAACGCCCTCTTGCGAGAGCGGCTGAACTGAAAACGAGGTGAGTTTAACATGCAAGCCGCGCTTTGTCAAATCGAATCAACACTTGACAAATACGGTAAAACTAATATAATTAGTTTATCTAATATCATTAGGATATCCCATGAAGAAAGAACAGACTCCCCTTACCCCACATCGCCAGCGAAAACGGGATGCCATGGTTTCCAAAATTCTGGATGCTGCCCGTGAGATCATGCGCGCGGAAGGCGTAGCGGCGCTTTCCATGCAAGAACTCGCTCGCCGGCTGGAAATGCGCGCCCCCTCACTCTACAATTACTTCTACGGCAAAATGGACCTCTTCGACGCTCTCTTCCGGCTGGGCTTCACGCTTTTTCACCAACACATGATCGAATTTACCCGAGGCGCACAAACCTGGCAAGACGAAATTCGCCTGGCAATGGAGGCCTACATGAGTTTTGCGGAGCAAAACCCTGAACTGTACCAATTGTGTTTCGAGCGCCCGGTTCCTGGTTTTATTCCCTCCGAAGAAAGTCTGCGACTCAGTTTCGACATGCTTCACCAAGCATACGCCCGGGCTGCAAGCCTGTTGCCTATCAACAAGACCGGTCTCTCCGAGCAGCAGTGTATCGACATGGTGATCGCCATCATGCATGGTCTGACAGCCCTTCACCTGGCAAATGAACCACACCTGCCTGTAGGTCAGGGGCGATTTGGGTCTTTGATCCCGGCTGTGATGTCCATATTCGACAAAGCCTGGGAATAACTACCAATCTTTTATTGTTAGAGGAGAAAAACGATGTTACCTGTTTTATCGATTGAAACGAACCAGACAACCCCGAACGCCATAGAGATTCCCTACGTGACCGCCGACGAAGCCTACCGCCTGATGAGCGTCGAACTCGAACGCTTCTTTGCCCTCATCGATACCCTCGAAGGCAGCGACTGGGACAAACCCACCGCTTGCACGGCCTGGTCAGTGCGAGATATTCTAGCCCACCAGGCAGGTGGCTTTGCCAGTGGCACGGGCTATCGAGAATTATTCCGCCAGCTTTTCAAAGCTATGCCCAAACCTGGCCAGTTGCCAGAAGATGCCCTTAACGCCTTACAATTGGCTGAACGCACCCACAAAAGCCCCGAAGAACTGGCGGCGGAAGTGCGCCGCACAGGCCCTGTTGCCGCCCGGAAATGGTCCTACCAATTCCAGTTTGCCAAGCTGCTCGCCATGCCCCATGCAATCGCCGGAACGCTTTCCTTGCGCTACTTGATGTGGGTCATCCACAGCCGAGACACCTGGATGCACCGCCTGGACATCTGCCGGGCAACCGGCCGCCCCTTCGCACACACCCCCGATCACGATAGGCGTATTGTCGCCTTAATCATGCGTGATGTCGCTCTCCAACTCGCCCGCCAGCGGGATAACACCTGCCTGATCTTCGAACTTACCGGTCACGCTGGCGGCGTCTGGAAAGTCGGTCATGGCGAGCCTGCCTGCACTATCCGCATGGACGCCCTGGACTTCAGTATTTTCGCCTCCGGACGCTTCACTCCCGAACAGGCTCTGGCCCGCGCCCAAATCTCCGGCGATACCGCCCAGGCTGAGGCCATTCTGAAGAAAATCCTGATCCTGTTCTAATCCCCCAGCAGTCAATGCGCCAGGTCGTCGATTGATGATCTGGCGCGTTTTCCGCCTTGCATCCTGCTCGCTCTCCCTCTAGTATAATAACCCCCATCATGACTACATCCCCCATAAACCTCCAGCCAGCCCCTAAAGGCAGGCTTTTCTCGCCTATCAGCGCATCCTATCGCCCAGGCTCACTCCTGCGCGCTATCTTCCTCATCCTCGCTCTCTTGCTCGCCTCCTGCAACCGCGCCCCGGCTGCCCCGTTCGTCCCGCCGCCGCCTGCCGCCAGCCAGATCCCCACGGAAATCCCTACTGCCACCCCAGCGCCCAGCCCCACCCCCATTCCCACCCCGTTGGCCGGTGTGCGCATCTTCACAGGCGACCAGGCCTTGCTGCTCGGCGACTACACAGCCGCCCTGGAGGCCTACCAGGCTGCCTTTGACCAGACCGGCGACCCCGCCACCCAGGCAGCCGCCTTGTTGGGCATCGGCCGCACCCGCCTGGGAGAGCGCAATTACTACCTGGCGACGCAAGCCTTGCAGCGCGTCGTCGACGAATTCTCTGCCACCCCCCACATCATCCAGGCTTATTTCTTCCTCGGCCGCGCCCATGAAGGCTTGGAACAATACGCCCAGGCCGCCCAGGCTTACGAAAACTACCTGCAAGCGCGCCCAGGGATGGCTGAAGCCTATATCCACGATCTGCACGGCTCTGCCCTCTTCGCCGCTGGCGATTACTCCGCCGCCGCCGAAGCCTTTCGGAATGCGCTGGCCTCCCCCAGCACCCTCGACCGCATCTTTGTGCAGCTGAAGCTGGCACGTGCAGTCGGCCTTTCTGGCGACCCTGACGCTGCCCTGGCGCTTTACGAAGACGCCAACCTGCGCACAGACGATGATTACACCCGCGCCCTGATCGCCTTGCGCAAAGGCCAGATCTACCAATCCATCGGGCAAAACGACCAGGCGATGGCGATCTACCAGGAAGCTGTCGCCAAATACCCGCGCGCTTATGAAGCGTATTCTGCTTTGCAAGCTCTCGACCAGGCGAACATCCCCGTGGATGAATTGCAGCGCGGCCTGGTGACCTACTTCGCCGGGCAATATGGCCTGGCGATGGCTGCATTCGACCGCTACCTGCAAAGAACGCCGCCCGACCCTGGTACGGCTTTGTACTATTATGGGCTGGCCAATCGCCAGCAAGGCCAGCATAGCGCCGCCTTACAACAATGGGACAGGCTGATTGAAAATTACACCGATCACCGCTTTTGGAGCGATGCCTGGGAGCAAAAGGGTTACACGCAATGGGCTTTTCTCCAAGATTTCGAAGCCTCGGTCGAAACCTTCCTGGGCTTTGTCGAAAAATCGCCCGGCCACAGCCGCGCCGCTGAATTCCTGTTCAACGCCGCCCTGGTGGCAGAGCGCAGCGCCGATTTGCCGCGCGCCGCTGAAATTTTCATGCGCGTGATCAACGTCTACCCGGATTATGAGCGCGCTCCACGCGCCCTCTTCCTGGCAGCCATCACCCGCTATCGCATGGCCGATTATCCAGCCGCCTTGCAAACCTTCCAGCGCTACCAGGGACAGGCAGTCACCCTGCAAGACCGCGCCGCCGCCGCCTTCTGGATCGGTAAAACCCAATTCGCGCAAGGCGACGCCGCCGCGGCTCACGAAACCTGGGTAGTGGCCGCTGCTATCGACCCAACCAACTACTACAGCGAACGCGCCGCTGACCTGGCGGCCCAACGCCCGCCATTTACCATCCCCAGCCATTACGATTTGAGTTTCAACCTGCTCGCAGAGCGTATGCGCGCCGCCGAATGGGTGCGAGAAACCTTCAAACTCCCCGCTGAAGAAAACCTGCTCAGCCTGGGCCCGCTTGCCAGCGAGCCTGGTCTGGCGCGCGGCGCCGAACTCTGGGAACTCGGCCTGTACGATGAAGCGCGCGCCGAACTCGAGGCTGTGCGCATCGCCGTGCAACATGACCCAGCCCTGACCTTCCGCCTGTCCAACTATCTGCTCGACCTCGGTTTGTATCGCTCGGCCATCATCGCCGCCCGCCAGGTGCTGGCCCTGGCCTACCTGGATGGCTCCAACACGCTCAGCGCTCCCGCTTACTTCAACCATGTGCGCTTCGGGCCCTATTACGCCGATACCATTCTGCCCTTAGCGCAGGAAAAAGGCTTCCACCCGCTTTTGCTCTTCGCTGTGACTCGGCAGGAAAGCCTGTTCGAAGGATTTGTGCGCTCTTCCGCTGGCGCCCGCGGCCTGATGCAGATCATGCCTGCCACCGGCGCAGACCTGGCCCAGCGCCTGGGATGGCCTGCCAACTACGACTCTGAAGATTTATACCGCCCACTCGTCAGCCTGACCCTGGGCGCTGACTACCTGGCGCGCCAGGTAAAAGCCTTCGATGGCAGCTTGCACGCCGCCCTGGCAGCCTACAACGCCGGTCCTGGCAACGCCCTGCAATGGCAGCGCCTGGCGCCCGACGACCCCGACCTGTTTCTCGAACTGATCCGCTTCGAAGAAACCCGCAACTACATCCGCGGCGTGTATGAGTTATACACAATCTACAAGCTGATTTACAACCCACCGGCGAATTAGGCAATCAAGTATAATTAGTACTACTCAGCAATCGGTTCGGTTTTGACTGGAGGTTATCTTTCATGAAGCGTGAATTTTATGTTGTGATTGAACGAGATGAGGATGGGTATTATGTAGGGGAAGTCACCCAATTAAAGGCTTGCTATTCTCAAGGCAACACATTGGATGAATTGATGCAAAATATCAGGGAAGTGATCCAACTTTGCTTAGAAGAAGAACAGGTAACAAATCTAAATGAATTTATTGGGGTACAGAAAATTTCTGTATAATTTTTCATGCCCAAATTACCCATCATGACTGGTCGTGAATTAATTGATGCATTACAGCGTGATGGCTTTGAAATAGCCCGGCAAAAGGGTAGTCATGTGAAACTGAAACATCCGGATGGTCGTGTAGTAACAATACCAGTTCATTCAGGAACAACTATTGGCAGAGGTTTACTCCGAAAAATTTTACGTGATGCCGAATGGACAGTTGACTCCCTATATCATTTTTTGGAAAAATAATCCAGCCTTACCCCTTGAGACATTTGGCTCGTGGGGTTTTTCAATTTCCCTACATGTTCCCTTCCATCCTCGCCGCCATCGGCAACACCCCCCTGGTTGAACTCTCTCGCATCACCCGCGGTCTTTCCGGGCGCATCCTTGCCAAGCTCGAATATCTCAACCCTGGCTTTTCCAAGAAAGATCGCATCGCCCTGCAAATCATCGAAGATGCCGAAGCCGAAGGGCAACTGAAACCTGGCCAAACCGTGGTCGAGCTGACCAGCGGCAACACAGGAACCGGCCTGGCGATTGTGTGCGCCGTCAAGGGCTACCCCTTTGTCGCCGTGATGTCAAAAGGCAACTCCACCGAGCGCGCCCGCATGATGCAGGCGCTCGGCGCCGAAGTGGTTCTGATCGACCAGTTGCCCGGCTCTACGCCTGGGCAGGTCTCTGGCGGCGACCTGGCGCTGGTCGAAGAAGCCGCCCAACGCCTGACCCTGGAGCGTCACGCCTTCCGCGCCGACCAGTTTCACCTGGCCAGCAATCGCCGCGCCCATTCCCTGCACACCGCCCAGGAGATCTTAAGCCAAACGGGCGGGCGAATTGACCTTTTCTGCGATTTCGCTGGCACCGGCGGTTCCTTCGCCGGCTGTTCAGCAGCATTTAAGGCTCACAACCCCGCCATCCAATGCTACCTGGTCGAACCCGCCAGCGCCGCCATCCTGGCAGGCTACCCTGTCGCCAACCCCAACCACCGCATCCAGGGCGGCGGCTACTCCATGCCTGAACTGCCCCTGGTGGATAGCAACCTGGTTGATGGCTACCTGCAGGTGACCGACGAACAAGCCATTGCCGCCGCTCGCCGCCTGGCAACCGAAGAAGGCATCTTCGCCGGCTTTTCCTCCGGCGCCAACCTGGCAGCCGCCCTGCAATTGCTGGAAACAAGCGGGCGCGGCAAAACCATCGTCATCCTGCTCAACGATTCTGGTCTGAAATATCTCAGCACTGACCTGTGGCCTCCAACCTCCCCCTGATCTTTCCCCCGACCACGAAAACTACTCATAAATTCAATTTCTTAAAGAAATTGAATTTCTTCCCATTATCAATTATCCTGCTCCGTCGTCTCCCCGGCCGGTCCGATCAACAAAAACCAATTGCGAATCAAGTTAAAACGGTCGCTCGGATCGTACAGCGGCCCCATGCTGACCCCCTTAACCTGGTTCGAGACCGCATAGGTATAGACCGGATAATACAACAGCAGCGCCGGCATATCATTCGCAAACCGAACCTGGAAATTGCGATACAGGCGGATGCGCTCCGCCAGGTCGACCTCGATGCGCGCCTGTTCCAGGTACTCGCTCACCTGGCGGTCATCCCAGCCGGCGTAATTCTGCCCGCTCACGGTCTGCGCCTGGTGCCAGAACGGGTACAGATCCGGATCGGGCGAACGCGCCAGGTTCAACTCGAACAGCGCTGCCTGGAAGCGGCGCGGCTCCAGGTATTCGTTCAGCAAATCATCGGAAGGCACAGCCCGTAAGCGTACCTGCACGCCCAACCTGGCCCATTGCTGCTGCATATGGCTGGCAATTGACTCATACGGCTCGCTGCCCGGATATACCAGTTCGAAAGACAGCGGCAAACCATCCTTCTCGCGCACATTGCCGCCTTCGGCAGGGATGGCATATCCGGCGCGCCTTAATAACGCCAGCGCCTGGTCAGGATCGTACGACGCTTGCGCCACGCCATCATAGTACGCCCAGCTTTCCGGGAAGATCGGGCTGTGAGCAATGATCGCCTGCCCACCCAGAATTCGATCCACAATGTAGCGCCGGTTGACGCTCATCAAAAGCGCCTTGCGCACATTCACATCCTGGAAGAACGGCAAGTCTTGCGCCCCCAGGTTAAACATTACCATCGTCAGGCGCGGTAAACGCCCGGTGAACAAGTCCAGGTTTGGTTCTTTCAACGCCTGCGGCAGCGCTTGCGCCGAAATCTGGCTGATGCCCATCACCTCGCCGCGCTGGTAAGCATCCATGGCCGAGATGGCGTCGGGAAAATACCGGAATACCACCTGTTCCACAAAGGGCGGTTGTAGATAATAGCCCGGGTTCGCCGCCAATGTTAGACTACGAATCGCCCCGCCTTCCACGTTCACCGATTGCAAGTGGTATGGACCGCTGCCCACTGGCTGCAAATTAAGCTCCGAAACGATCATCTCCTGGATGGTCATTCCATCCCACAGGTGGGCCGGCAGTACCCCAAAGGTCAGGTAATCCAGAAACGGCGCAAACGGCTCTGGCAGCACAAATTGCAAAGTCTTTTCATCCAGGGCATAGACTTCCACCTGTCCCCAGAAATTGCGCAAATCTTCCGGCAGCGGCGACTGTTCATCACGCATCATCTCGATCGTGAAAACGATATCATCGCTCAAGACCGGTTCGCCGTCGTGCCAGTAAGCGTTCTCCCGAATTGAAAAGCTGTAGGTTTTGCCGTCTACAGAAATCCCCCACGACTCAACCAGGTCGCCTTGCGGCAGCCCGCGGTGATCGAATTCGATCATGCGGCTGTATATCAAACGGTTTACATCGTGATCGGCCTGGTTATAGGCGTCGAGCAGCGGGTTTAATCGTCCCAACGACCCGATCAGCGCCTCGGTGTACACCCCACCCGAAAGCGGCGCCACAACCGGCGCCTGCCCGGGAAGCGTTGGCGGCTGCTGGCTGAAAATCAGCGCGGCAATCGCAACCAGCGCCAGGACAACGATCACGATTTGTAAACGAAGTTTTTCCATTTCAAAAGCAGAAAAGGACGCTCACTCAGGCACAAACCGGCGCCGCTGTGAAGCGCCCTTTTCCCGAAAGGGTCGGACAACTATCCGGATACAATTGTGGTAGCGATCGCCAGCAAAAAGAAAATCACGCTCAAGACAATCGTCATACGGAACAGAACTTTTTCAATCCCACGTCGCGCCGTGAACACGCTCCCCGTATCGCCCCCGGTCAAGCCGCCCAAGCCAGCGCCCTTGCTCTGCAAGACCACACTGGCAATTAGCGCAATTGACGTTATAATCAACGCAATATCCAACGAATCTTTCACACGAACCTCCTGACAAACATCATTTCGAAATTAAGCAGACGGGATTATACCTTCCGAGCGCCGAAACGTCAAATACCAGAGTGACCCGATGAATGAACTTTTGATTAACCTGCACATGCATACCCCCTATTCCGACGGCTTTGGCAGTCATAATGATATTGCCCAGGCTGCCCTGCGCGCCGGGCTGGATGTTGTAATTGTCACCGATCACAATGTCTACGTCGAAGGCCCTGAAGATTACTACCGCCCGGAAGGCGCTACATCAGACAAACGCAAAGTGCTGCTGCTGGTTGGCGAAGAAATTCACGACCAGGCTCGCCAACCCCAGAAAAGCCACCTGCTCGCGCTCGGCGCTGGCAAAGAACTGGCGCCCCTGGCGCATGACCCGCAAATTCTGATCGATAGCGTTCGACAGGCTGGCGGGTTGGCCTTCCTCGCTCACCCGGTCGATCCCGCCGCCCCCGCCATCCACCAGGATGACCTCAGTTGGGTTGATTGGCACGTGCATGGCTACACCGGGATAGAATTATGGAATGGCTTCTCAGAACTCAAAGTGCGTGTCAAGAATAGACTGCAAGCGTTCTTTTATGTCTACTTTCCCCAATACATCGCCCGCGGCCCGCAGCCCGAAGCGCTGCAAAAATGGGATGAACTGCTGGTCAATGGGCAGCGCGTCGTCGCCATTGGCGGCTCTGATGCGCATGCCATTCCGGTGCGGCTTGGACCGCTGCGCCGCATTGTTTTCCCGTACGAATGGCATTTCCGCGGCGTCAACACCCACTTGCTCACCCCTACCCCCCTGACTGGCGACCTGGCCGCCGACCGACGTATGATTTACGACGCCCTTGCCAAAGGGCGCTGCTTCATCGGCTACGATCTGCCCGCTTCCACCCGCAGCTTTCGCTTTACCGCCAACAGCCTGGATGGTACGGCAACGATGGGAGACGAAATTTCCTCCGCCAAAGGCATCACTTTTCAAATCCGCCTGCCCCGCCCGGCTGAATGTCGCCTGATCAAGGATGGTAAGACTATCAAAACCTGGAGCAAGCGTGAAACCTGCATGCATATCACCACCGAAGCCGGTGTTTACCGCGTCGAAGTCTACATCGAATATCTTGGCCGGCTGCGTGGCTGGATCTACTCGAATCCCATTTTTGTAAAATAACCCTTTTGGAGGTATTGGTATGCAATCTCGTAAAATAATCCTTTCAGTGGTCGTGATCCTGGCGGCTCTGCTCACCAGCATGTGCACACCTACCACCGGTGAACCCGATTTCGCCGCTACTCTCATTTCCATGCAGCTTACTCAAACCGCCATGGTTGTGCCGCCCACCATCGCACCCCCTCCGACCGAACCGCCGCAGCCCGATCCAACCGCCACCCAGCCCGCCCCGCCGCCCCCTCAGACCGGCAGCATCTCGGGCATCCTGGCCTACCCATCTGAGGGCATCCCCCCTTTGCGGGTGGTCGCCTTCGCCCCCGACTCAAGCTCCTTCTACATCGAGACCGGTCCCGGACAGAATATTTACAGCATCCCAAATCTGCCTCCGGGTGAATATCGCGTTGTCGCCTACACCCTGGATGGCGCATTGTCAGGTGGCTATTCACAGGCCGTGCCATGCGGGCTGAACGTCGAATGTGTCGACCACTCCCTCATCCCCGTCATGGTCGTCGCCGGGCAAGATGTTCCAAACATTAATCCGGTCGATTGGTATGCCCCACCCGGTGTTTTTCCGCCCGACCCAACCGTAGCGCAAGCCGCCGGAAGCATTTCCGGCAGCCTCTCCTACCCCAGTGAATTTATTCCCCCCTTGCGTATTGTGGCCTTCGAAATCCGCTCCGGCGCATTCTTCTATATCGATACCGCCCAAAACCAAACCACCTATACCATCTCCGGGTTACCGCCTGGTGTTTACCAGGTGGTCGCCTATGTCATCGGCATGAATCTGGCTGGCGGTTATACCCAGGCTGTGCCGTGCGGGCTGACCGCTGAGTGTACCAACCATACCCTGATACCGATCAACCTCAATCCCGGTGACAACCTGACCGGCATCGACCCCGGCGACTGGTACGCCCCTCCAGGAAGTTTTCCTCCCAACCCGGTTCCATAGCACGGACAAAAAAGAAACCCGGATCATGAACTTACAGACCCGGGTTTCTCCTATTTTCTGATCCTGGTTACTTCTTGTCTTTCTTCTTGTCCTTCTTGTCCTTCTTGTCTTTCTTGTCCTTACCCTTATCTTTATCTTTTGCCATCGCTTACGCCTCCTTTTTCTAAATTTCTTTATTGGCCAATGACTATAGCATAACAGTTTTCGTGAAAATTTTCAAGTTCTCCAGCAATCGTTAAGCTGGTGAGCAACGCTTTTTTAAGCAGCACCAAAAACCTGTCTTTTTTCAATCACCCAAATTACCCATTTTTCAACCTGGAAAATGCGCTATAATATTTCTAATCATGGATGCAGACCGCCGGCAAATTGCTCGCAAATATATGACCTACTTCTCCCAGGTCATCGACAACAGCACGACCCGCATGCTCGGCTACATCGGGGATATCACGATTGCGGGCGCCATGCTGATCGGCGATGTGGAACTGCCTGTCGGGGCGCTCATTTCCGCTCGCATCTATCTGCCCAGAGAAGTCTGCCAGCGCCCGTACCTCGAAACCACCGCTGAAGTGGTTTGGAAAAGCCCCGACCGAGATCCAGGCGTCTTTCGCAGCGGCCTGAAATGGCACAAATTGAGCGCTGAAGATACCGAACTGCTCGACCGCCTGATTTACCACTACGGCTTGCCCGGCTAAATTCGTTCCTATGCCTCCCCCCAACCCAATTGATCGATCTTCCGGCGCTGTTGTCGTTGTCGGCAGCGCTGGCCTCGACACCAATATTTATCTGCCCGGCGGCGAGATTGACTTTACAGTCGAAGCCAACTTCACCGAAAATATCGATTATCTCGGCCAGGCTGGCGGCTATGCCTGTCGCGGCTATATCCGCCTGGGCTGCGCCACATCTTTTATCGGCTTCCTGGGCGATGATTTCAGCGGCGATACTATTCGCCAGCAGCTCGCCGCCGATGGCGTCGACCTGAGCGCCGTTTTCACGGATCCCGCCGGCACCGCCCGCAGCGTCAATATCATGTACCCGGATGGGCGCCGCAAGAACTTCTACGACGGCAAGAGTCATATGACCTCCCAACCAGACCTGGAAATCTGCCGGGCGGTCTTCCGGCGCGCCGCCCAAGCCCAGCCTGCCCTGGCGCACTTCAACCTGCCCAACTGGGCGCGCCAGCTTTTGCCCATCGCCCGCCAGGCAGGCCTGGTGATCGCCTGCGACCTGCAAGATGTTATCGACCCCAACGACCCTTATCGCCAGGATTTCATCCTGCAATCCGACATTCTCTTCTTCTCCGCCGTCAATCACCCCAACCCAACTCCACTCTTTGAATGCTTCTGGCAGAAACAACCCAACCTGATCCTGGTCTGTGGCATGGGCGCGCAAGGAGCAGCCCTGGGAACCGGCGGAAATATCCACTTCTCCCCCCCAGTAGACCTGCCAGCCCCGGTGATTGACACCAACGGCGCCGGCGACAGCCTGGCCGTCGCTTTGCTCGCCAGCTACCTGTTCCACGGCTACGACCTGCCCCACGCCTTGCTGCGCGGCCAAATCGCCGCCCGCCATGCCTGCACCCTCAGAGCCGACTCATCCAACCTGATCTACCTCGCCACACTTGACAAACTGACAGTGCTCCTCTCCAGCGGCTAATTTGCCAGAAACATGCTGACGGCCATTTCTGCCAGCTTCACACCCCCTTTAAAAACATATACACATCGTATAGCAACGCAAACGCCAGGTGCTCATCCAGCGGAATGCTTAAGTCGTCGCCTTCTTGGCCATATTTTTTCTTTAATTGTTCAAACAAAAAACGCCCCATCAATCCGACACTAGTGGCTTTCATCGCCCAGTTACTAAACAGCGGCTGCACAATCGGTTGGTAACCTATGATCCTGAGATCACGATGCCGCTCATCAGACAAAATATCTCCATACAATCGGTTCAGCATGCCTGCCTCACCCTCCAATACCTGCAAATAATGCGAGCGCGTCGCCAATAAAATCCCCGTCACACCTGACTCTCGATTACGTTGAGCACTGATCTCGGCGATAGCTTGAGTTGTTTTCTCATCCGGTGGCGTGGCGGCCTTGCTGACGTAAATTAGCCGGTACAGATGCATACTATCCTCCCAATGATTGCATAAATCCTATATTTGTAGAACCAACTTTTGAAGATAAGCTTCTCCTGCCTGCCACAGAATAGCTTCGAAAAGATTTTCATCAATTCTAGCATGATTTTGAAGCATAAATATCAGAAAATTATCAAGACTCGTCCGCCCTTTTGATCTACAATGAAATTAGATTGGTAATAAACTATCCACCAATCTTGTCCGATCAAGCCAGGTTAGAAAAGAAACTGGAGAAAAAAAATGAACCCCAAACTAGTACTCACCCTGCTTAGCCTGTTGATGCTCGGCGTATTCATTACACCCGTGCAATCCGCTCCAGGTCGTGCGGCCGCAATCGGTTCCCCCGTCGTGATCATGGACTTCAACGTCACCCTCGAACCGGGGGTTTGGCACGGCTGGTTCGTGGCTGATTCGAGCGCAAATCAAACTTACCTGGTGGAGGTCACGCCTCTCGAGCCCTCCGTAGACGGCGCCTGCATCGAGCGCTACCTGGTGCAGCCTGAATACAACGGCGAATCCTGGGCGGACGTGCTGCGCATCATGATCCCGGCTTTCATGCCGCCCCTGGCAGTCAATGTGCGCGTCCTGGCTGTCAAAACACGCCCTCGCTGATTGCCCAATTGTATCGATAATTGCCTGCTCTCGAAGCGCCTCCTCCATACTCTGCCAACATTGAAAACCTTGTAGAAATTGCCAAAAAATGTTATCCTATTCCTGACGGAAACCAGAAACCCAAGCAAAGGAGGCCTTACCGATGTCCAAAGATAAAGGCAAAGACAAAGGCATGGTGAAGAAGAAGAAAAAAGAGAAAAAGAAAGCCCCCCAGGCGGGCAGCTAACACTGCGTCGCTATTCTTCGCCCTTGCTCGTCTTCCAACCCGCCTGCCGCCCCTGCGGCGACAACCACCGTCCGCCAGCGCCTAGAGATTTGTGCTCAATACAGCGCTGGCGGTTACTACTTAAACCATCCTGCCGGCAGTTCGATTATATACATCTCCACTTCCGCTCCGCCGGGCTTGCGCCAGTTGCTGGTGAACAGGACGAAGCGAAAATCCGGGCTTACGCTGGCTTGCGGCTCAGACCAATAGTCATGATCCATGCTTTCGTCGGTGATCGAATGGGTATGCGCCAGGCGCACCAAACTCAGTTCAGCGGAAAATGGGGATTGAGAAGGCGCACTCTATCAGCACAGGCAGCCTGGGCGCCACACCGTGCGCCGCTAGCGGATGGCGTAGAGTAAAAAGTTGGGCAAGCGCGCCATGACAGCGCGCTCCTACCAGGCGATGCTGAGTGGGTGTGAAGTGCGCAGGCGAGGCCATTACGACAAAATATCGTTCACCCCATACTTTAGCAGCAGATCATCCAGCGCCTCGCGCAAGAGCTCCGCTTCGCTGATGCCCAGGCTTTGGGCGACGGAGTTCAGGCGTTCGAGCTGGGTCTGGGTGTAGTGGCTGGTCTTGGGGGCCAGTTTTTCATCGTAAGCCAGGCGTACCTGGTTGCGCCCCGCCAGCTTGGCTCGGTAAAGGGCCTGGTCGGCTTTGCGCAGCAGTTCGTAGTTCGAGCGCCCGTCCGCTCCAAAGGCCGCCAGTCCGGCGCTAATGGTGACCTGGATTTCCCAGCTCTTGTCCATATACTCGTAGGTTGTTTTGGCTTCGACCGCCTGGCGTAAGCGCTCGGTAGTCAGGAAAGCCGTTTCGCGCTCCACGCCGGGCAGCAGGATAGCGGTTTCGTCGCCGCCAAAACGGCCCAGGATGGCGCTGTCGCCGAAAGCCTGCCGTGCCAGTTCAGCCAGGCCAAAGATCACCGCATCGCCGCCCTGGTGGCTGTAGGTCTCATTGACCTGCAAAAAGCGATCGATATCCATATAGATCAGCACAGCCGCCTGGTCGGTCTTGCGGCAGTTTTCCATCACCGCCTTGAAACGCTCGGTGAAGGCTTTGCGGGTAAGCATCCCGCTCAGAGAGTCAGTGGGAAGTTGGTCAACGCTCATGGGAGTCTCCTTGTTTGAAAGTAGTCGCAATTTAGGCAAGTTGTTTATAAACGATTCAAGAATGCTAATATATGTTAATATTATCATTAAATATGTATTTGTCAATAATATATTGCAATAATTAATCAAGTTCGAAATGTTTTGCAGAAACCAGGTTTCTATTTTTTGATCTATGATTATTGTGCGTGGCAGGTACAAAACATCGAAGCCAGATGTGTCACACCCCCGCAGATTAAATCGTTAGGCGCAGAGGATTCGCAAATGGATTTGGATTTTCGGTGGAGATTTGACACGCAATCTTCGCCCTACAACACTCAACCGCGCCAACGTTCAAACTTTCAAACGATTTTCATCCTCACCCCCGGATGCGGCTCCAGCGCCGCCCCCATATGCAGTTTTTCCCGCCCCTACCCGATTTTCCATCTCCACGTCAACCCCCTTTTCTGCACCCGCCTGCCGTAACATTCTGCGCCGTTCAGCGATCATTTCGTGCCGATACCCATCTATCTCATCCAGTGTCTTGCGATAACCCGGGCGTGGCGCCCCGCGCCACACCATCCACACCCCCGGCGAAATACAACCCGCGCACATCCGGGCAGCGGTTGGGCGGGTGTTGGATGGCCGCCCAGTGGTTGTTCGACAAAGCCCCATATAGCGCCTCGCGCCGCGCCCCGGTCAGCCGCTCCAGGTCAAGCGGCGTGATCTAACGCTTCGTCTCGATCTGTTGGCGAATATCTATTCCGCACTGCGCCAGTAAGTCTAGCACCCGCCTGGCAAACGGATCAGCCTGCTGCTCCCAATCCCAAGCCGGGCTGAGCGCCGGGACATTGTTCTGGATAAACCAGTTCTCGCAGCCTGGCGGGGCGTCTTGCGGCGTGCTGCGACTGGAAATGGAAATATAAATGGTCGGTTCGGAAGGAAGGATCGACAGGATTTTCAAGATAACCAGGATCTATCTAAAATTATCCCAGGTACTATCCTGCTCATCCTTCCCATCCCGTTCATCGTGTCGTGGTTTTTCTTTCACCCAGGACCATACGCGCATCGAGCGCACAGCAGCCTTCCTGCTCATGGAACACCCGCAGCGGGTTGATATCGATCTCCTGGATCTCCGGGAAATCCTGCAATAACTGCGCCAGCCGCAGCAAGGCCTGCACCAGGGCGTTGATATCCGACGGCACATGCCCGCGCGCGCCTTTCAAGATTTGCACCCCGCGCAGGCGATCGATCATTTCCAGCGCCTCTTGCTCGGTAACCGGCGCCACCCGCATCTGCACTTCTTCGAGAATTTCCACAAAAATGCCGCCCAAACCAACCAGCGCCACCGGGCCGAACTGCGGGTCTTGCTTGCCGCCCAGGATCAACTCGCGCCCGCCGGTGACCATCGACTGCACCAGCACGCCATCGATCCTGGCTCCTGGGTAAGCCTTGTGGATGCGATCCGTCATATCCTCGAAAGCCGCCTTTACCCCCTCCGCGCTGCGCAGGTTCAACTGCACCCCGCCAACGTCCGATTTGTGCGATATCTGCTCACTGATGATCTTAATCGCCGCCGGATAGCCGATCTGCTCGGCAGCCTGTACGGCTTCATCCACCGTGTGGGCGATACGGCTGGCAACCGTGGGGATGCCGTAAGCGTCCAAAGCTTGCAAGGCCTCCGAAAGCAGAAGATCGCGACCCTCGCTGTGCGCCTGCTCGATCAAGCCCCGCACCTTCGCCCGGTCGACCTGGAAGACCGGGATCGCCCCGCGGTTGTGCACCTGTTGGGTCATGTCGTGATAATGCTTGCTGATCTCCAATGCACGGATCGTCTCGACCACCTGGGTAAAGACCGGAAAGTTGTAATTTTGCTTGAGATAGGCCACTTCGGAGGCCGCGGTCGAAAGGTAATACGCCACCGGCTTGCCGTAGCGCTGCACCATTTCCATGATGTGCTCCAAGAGCTGGCGGCTGGCAAGGTTTTCGACCTCGGAGAGCGAGGTATGCAGAAAAACCACCCCGTCCACATCGGGTAGCTGCAAGGTTTGCTCGATAATCTGGGCGTACAGGTTCAGGTCGAACAAATCGCCCAGGTCGAGCGGGTTGGTCAGCCGGATCACCGAGGCGCGAAAGTGTTTTTCGATTTCGCGCAGAAAGCTCTCCGGAAAATGCGCCAGGTTGAAGCCCGAAAGTTCGCAGGCGTCTGCTGCAATCACGGCGTGCCCACCAGAACGCGAGATGATCGCCAGGTTCTTGCCTTGCATGGGAGGCAAGCCCAGGATCTTCATGTTATTGCCCAGCGTGGTAGCGTCGTGGACGCGGATGATGCCGCCTTGTTCGAAAGCGGCCTCCACCACCTTGTCGTCGCTGGTCAGCGAGGCGGTATGCGATTGGGCAATCTTCTGCCCCAGCCGCCCGATATTAGCTTTGAAGATCAAGACCGGCTTGGGAGAACGGCGGGCAATTTCCATCAGACGCCGCCCATCGCGAATACTTTCCAGGTAGATGAAGATCAGGCGTGTGCCCGGGTCTTCGATCAGGTATTCCAGCATATCTTCGGCGTCGGTATCCAACATATTGCCGACTGAGACGAATTTATTCAACCCCAGCCCTTCGTTGGCCATCAGGTTGAGCACGCTCATGCCCACCCCGCCGCTTTGCGTAATCATCGAGACATCGCCGCACTTGATGAATTTCTTCAAGCGCGGGAAGGGCACACAAAAGCCGTTCTCCATATTGATCGCCCCGATGCAGTTCGGGCCGATAAAGCGAATCCCATACTGGGCAGCGATGCGCGCAATCTCTTCTTCCAGGCGGTGGCCTTCGGCAGTATATTCGCGGAAGCCAGCTGTCTCGATGATTGCCCAACGGATGCCCTTCTTGCCGCACTCTTCCAGCATGGCGGGTACGGTCTGGGCTGGCGTCAGGATCACTGCCAGGTCGACATGGTCGGGAATATCGCCCACCGAGCGGTAGATGCGCCGGGTTTCGATCATGCCGCCATTCGGCCCCACGGCGTACACGATCCCGTCGAAGCCAAATTCCACCAGGTTAGCGACAATATTGCGACCAAGGTTGGAAGGGCGGGCGGAAACCCCAATCACCGCCACCGATGCGGGGTAGAAGAACTCTTTCATGGCTGCCTCCTGCAAGTTTGTGAAATGACGCTCAAAGACGGCTTGATTATATCAAATTGCTTCTTGGACACTTTGGATATTCTCCATCAGATAGACTCTCTAAATAAACAGATTCCGGTTATAATGGACAAACTTTATCCAATATTGCCCGTCCATTCCGCTTTTACAACTAAGACTCTTCATCGCCGTTTTCTAGCGCGTATCTACTCACTACTACTGTCACCAATAGCCAGGCCAGATCAAAAGGAGTGAGGATGCTATCAAGAACCGAATATGACATAATCATTTGCGGCGGTGGATTAGCCGGGTTGACCCTGGCGCGGCAGCTACGCCTCGAACTGCCAGAATTATCCGTGGTTGTAATCGATCGCCTGGCAGCGCCGTTGCCAGAAGCAGCCTTCAAAGTCGGCGAATCGTCCATTGAATTGGGCACCTACTATTTTGGCCAGGTATTACAGTTAGATCACTATTTTCGCACCAAGCACCTGCCCAAATTGGGGCTGCGCTTTTTTATGGGCGAGGAGCAGCAACCATTGGCGGCGCGCCCTGAGACCGGCCCTGGGTTGTTTCCACCGGTGCCGTCATACCAGATCGATCGCGGCCGGCTGGAAAACGATCTGCGCCAGATTGTTTCGGAAATGGGGGTAACCTTGTTTGAAGGGGTCAGCGTGGAGGAAATCACACTGGATGAAGGTGATGAACCGCACAAGGTCAGGTGCCGACGAAAAGATGAAACCAGCAGCTTCCATCTCACCGGGAGATGGGTGAGCGACGCTCTGGGGCGGCGGCGCTTGCTGCAAACCAAACTCGGCCTGAAGCGCGACAATGGCCACCACGCCAGCGCGGCCTGGTGGCGTTACGATGACAGAATCGATATCGATACGCTGGGAGCCAGAGATGCGCCAGGCAAATGGCAGCGCTGCGTCGAAGACCGCTATTACTCAACCAATCACCTGATGGGGCGCGGCTACTGGGTGTGGCTTATCCCCCTCGGATCAGGAGCTACCAGCGTCGGCATTGTGACCGATGACGATATCCACCCTCACAATACCTATGGAAAATCTTACGCGCAAGCGCTCGAGTGGCTGGAGGAACACGAACCACATTTATGGGAATTTATTCGGAGAGAACCACCGCTGGATTTCTTAAGCCTGAAGCGCTACAGCTACGCCTCGCAGCAGGTGTTTTCCCACCATCGTTGGAGCTGCGTCGGCGAAGCGGGTTTCTTCCTCGATCCGCTTTATAGCGTCGGGTCAGATTTCATCGCCATTACCAACACCCTGACTGTCGAATTGATCCGTCGTGATCGCCAGGGCACGTTGAATGAAGGCCTGGCAATGGACTATAACCGCCTGGTGCTGCAAAACCTTTACCAGATCTGTCGGGGTTATTATCTCGGCGCTTACCGCACCTTTGGACATGCACAAATCTTCACACCCAAGCTGGCCTGGGACACGGGCATCTATTGGGCCTGGATGTACCAGCTTTATGTGCAAGGGATATTGAAGCAACCCACCGAAGAAATCTTTGAGCTGGGCGAACGCTACCTGGCATTAAACAACTGCGTCCAACAGCTCTTTATCGACTGGTCTGAAAAAGCGCCGCCTCGCCCACTCCATGTGGTCGGCGACATGACACGCATGCGTTGGATGATGCTGCTGCATCTCGACCTGGCTGCCCGGCGAACCCCTGCGCAAGCGCTGGAGGTGGCGCGCAAGAACTTGATGCGCTTCGAAGAACTCGCCCAGGCATTGTTCTGGCAAGCGCTGACAGAGTGTTTTCCCAATCATCCAGCGTTAAAGACGAAGCCCTGGATCAATGCCTGGCGGATGCAGTTAGCTCCGGAAAAATGGGAGCAATCGAGCATGCTCCACCCTGAGACTGCGCCGCGCCCGTTAAAGCTAATGCGCGACAACCTGACCGGTCTCTTTGCCCCGCAAACCGTGCGCGAGCATCTGTTATATGAATTACCCTATCGCATGCTCCATTGGAGAAATGGCTTTTTCTACTACCGCATTGTACCGTTGATCCGCAAGTGGATCTGGCTTGATAAGCCTGCCATGTGGGTGCGAGGTATTTTGGTGCGCGATTACCCAGCGTAACAATCTAATCCGGCAATCAAGATTCGTTTGCTGATTTGGCTGCCGCAAAAACCCGACCCTTCCACATTAGCCCGCCATAGCGCCAGCGCCACCAAAACGATTGCGCAGCGATGACCGTCATCAGCACTGCCGAAAATGGCATCCAGAGCGCGTCAATCAACGGCTGGCGGTTAGCAGCGGCGCTCAAAGCGCGCGTCGTAACAGCCAGGGAGGAGATGGCGGCAGCCGCCGGGAGAAGCTGCTCAGAGGCGCTGCTTACCCCCAAAAGGGCCGCCAGCAAGACCAGCCACAGAAAGATGAACAACCCCCAGTGAAACACGGTCGATGCCAGTAAAAACAATGCTTGGTTGCCATGCCCGGCCATGATATTCTTGGCAAAGCCCTGGCGCACATCCATCCAGGTTTCGTACATGCGCCCGCCAGGCGCAAACCTGCCCGCTTGGCGGCCTTTGCCAGGGCGACATCCTCCACCACCTGCCCACGCACAGCCTGGTGACCGCCACTGCGTTCATAAGCTTGCCGCCGGAAGACCAGGCACTGCCCGATGGCGGCGGCAAACGCAGCCCACGGCAGGTAACGCACAGCCAGTTCAGGCAGGTAACCCAGAATAATATAATTCATCATGGGCACCGCCACCGATTTTCTGCCGCGCCCGCCCAACCACGGCGAGTAGGCATGCCCAAGCAGCGGGGCGACGAAAACCGGGATAATGCCCCAGCCGTGCAGCCCGGCAAAAAACCATGCCAGTCCGACCGGAAGAGCGCCTTTCAGCCCTTCCAACAGCATCGCCAGCAGCCCCCAACGCCAACCCAGCGAGCCAAAGGCGAGCGTCCCTGTTGCGTCGCAGCCGGGCAACCTTTTCGGTTATCATTGTGTATAGTTAATATGAGTACTTACAATAACAACGGAGAAAATCATGGATGACCTGCAAGCAATCCAGCGCCTCAAGGATGGTGATATAGGCGGCTTGGAGAGCCTCGTCGCGCGCCACCAGGCAAAAGCTGTGCGTGTGGCATATCTTATTACGCATGATGAGGCGCTAGCCGAAGACGTGGTGCAGGAGACGTTTGTACGGCTCTACCAGCGGATTGAAAAGTTCGACTCGACCCGTCCGTTCGAGCCATATCTGTTGCGGAGTGTTGCAAATGCTGCCCTGAACGTCGTGCGCAGAGCAGGCCGGCAAATCTCCATGGACGGAAATTTGGAGCAGGTAGAGCAATTGCTAGTACAGACAGCTTCTGTCGAATCGGAAGTGGAATATCATCAGTTGAAACAGGAAATTATCCAAGCGCTGTCCAGCCTCAAACCGCGGCAACGCGCAGCAGTGGTTCAACGTTACTATCTTGGAATGAGCGAAAAAGAGATCGCAACCGAACTGGACGCACCGCCGGGTACAGTCAAATGGTTATTGAGCAGCGCGCGAACCAAACTGCGCGACTTGCTTGGTTCAGAAAGGAGCACAGAATGAATAGAAAATCCTATCACGACATTCTGGACTCGGCAGCGGCTGATGCGCTTGGACACGGCCCCAATCTATGGCCAACTATTTCGACCCGTCTTGAAAGGAGAACTTGGATCATGACGCTTCGCACTCGGCCGATATTATTGATTCTCGTTATCTTGCTTGCGTTTACACTTTTGACCGGCGCCGCTTATGCTATCGGCAGGCTGATAGGTTTCATCCCCGGCATTGGGTATGTAGAGACTTCGGCTTTTCGCGTTTTAGCGGAGCCTGTGACAGTGACTCGCCATGGAATCGCCGTCAGCATAGAGCAGGTGGTCGTGGATTCCGAACGGACGGTTATTCTTTACAAGACCGAAGGATTGACGATTGAGGCGGCAAATTCAAGGGACGAAGGCGGCGGACCTTTTGGCTCGGAACATACTTTGCGTTTGCCCAATGGCGCTGTTTTACAGGAAAAATCAGACGCGGGCTATGACGGCACGCCCGAACCGCTGATCAATCTAATGCAAACAGAGGGCGGTTGGCCAAACTATATTTGGAGACTGGTGTTCCCACCAGTACCGCCGGATGTAAATGAGTTGACGCTGGTAATTCCCATACTGCAAAATATGCCCGTCGGCGCCGCTCCCGAGAATTGGGAGATCACGTTCCGCCTCAAGTCAGCGCCGCCGGAGATGACCTTCGCTCCCATTTCGATATTTCCAACGGTCAACCCGTCGATTGCAAAGACAGGAGAGGCGACTTTGCCTGCCCCGTCCAATATCGCCACGTTCAACGGATTCATATTCCAATTGGACAATGTTGTTGAACTTGAAGACGGCTTTGTTTTTACTGGAAGTCTTTTCTGGGAATCATCGGCTTTTCCTACCGGCAAGGGTAGACTCACAGAACCGGTCATCCCCACGTTGACAGATGCCAGCGGTCAGAGAATCCCCATCGAAGAAGTGCGGCTCGATGCGCCACACGAGGCATCCAAATTGTCCTGGTCGTACCGCACAAACCGCAAGGACTTTCTTGGCCCGTTGACGCTAAGCGTTTCATCTATCAAGACGGCTATTGCTGCGCCGCTTGTCGACTTCGAGATTGATTTCGGTATGAATCCGCAGGTAGGGCAATCGGTGGAAATCAATCACGATTTCTTAGTGGAAGGACGCACGATTCGCTTGCTTTCTGTAAATCTAGTTTCCGCCCCTGATTCGTGCCAGGGAGTTGTGGTCCATTTCAACTTTTCTACTGACGCCCCTTCTTTTTATGCAATTGTGAACGATACTGCTCCTTCTGAACCAATGGTGTGCGCAGGAGAAGGCGCTGGGGGTGGAGGTGGCCCTGTTGACCCAACCCTCTTCACCGCCATTGCGACATACAAGGATATGCCCACCGGAATACAACGCTATTCCATCGAGTTCTGGACTCCTCACGAGGTAAACGGTCCCTGGCAGGTGCAATGGAATCCACCGCTAAGTTCCGAGCCAATACCTACCCCTGAACCCGGGGCATGTCTCACGCTCGACATATGGAATCAAATAATGGATAGGAATGATGTGCTTCCGGCTGGCTTGGGCGGCAAAATCGTTAGGACAGTCAGTGAGGGCGCGCCTCTGCCTGCGCTCTACATCAGCAATTCCGATGGTTCGAATTCGCAAAGGATTGGTATTGGCGCGTGGCCCTCGCTTTCCAACAGTGGCGCTCAATTGGCGTACAGCGCTCAGGATGGCTTGCGCATTATGAATCTCTCCAATGGGCAAAGTTTTGCTTATGGTATGGACGGATATCGCATCATCTGGTCGCCAGACGACACGCGCATGCTGTTCACCAACACCTTCAATATATATGTGATCAACACCGACGGTTCAGGAGTGCAAAGGGTGAATACTGTTGCCGGGCAAGTGCTTGCACCTGTGGGCTGGCTGACCGACAATCAGACCATTTTGTACAGTGTGTTGAGCGGAGATGGATTTATTCTCAAATCCCACCACTTGCAAACTGGCGAATCGAAGGACTTGTTCGAAATCCACAATAAGGCAGGCTACGGCGCAATTTCACCCGACGGACAATGGATTGTTTTTGCTGATCGTGAGTTCGGTGAGACGAATTGGGGCATCTTCATCTCACGGCTGGACGGCTCGGAGCGCAAATTGATTGTCGAACCCCAAGTTCCAACTGCCTTTATGTCGATTTGGAGTCCAAATGGACAATGGCTGATTATCAATACGCGGGACGAGAATAATAGAAATATACCCGTATTGGTTAATCCCTTCAACTGCAAGGCATTTGTGTTGCATCAGGTAAACGGTATGGTGGAGGGGTGGAGTCAATGAATCAATGGGCAATAA
>JAGUYW010000095.1 GCA_020061105.1 Anaerolineales bacterium
AACTGGGCAGTGGTTCAGCATCTTGGATCGCCTGTGGGAGCTGGCCATTCCGCACGTGGTCTTCACCGGCGGCGAGCCCACTCTGCGCAACGATCTGCCCGAGCTGATCGCCCACGCCGAACGCAACGGGCAGATCACTGGCTTAAACACAAATGCCCGCCGCCTGACCGACCGCGACTTCCTGCAGCGCCTGGTCGACGCCGGGCTGGATCATGTTCAGATCACCGTCGAGTCGCACATGGCTGATATTCACGACCAGATGGTGCGCGCCCACGGCGCCTGGAAGCAGACCATCCGCGGCCTGGAAAACGTGCTCGACAGCCTGTTGTATGTCATGACCAACACCACCATGCTGCAAGAGAACAGCCCTTATATGGAAGACACGCTGCACTTCCTGGCTTCCAAGGGCGTGCCAACCATCGGCTTGAACGCCCTGATCTACTCCGGTCATGGCGCCAGCGTGGGCACCGGGTTAAGCGAAGCCCAACTGGCGCCGCTGCTCGAAATTGCCCGCCGAATCACCGATGAAAATAACCAGCGCCTGATCTGGTACACGCCTACCCAATACTGCAATTTCGACCCCATGCAGCTCGAACTAGGCGTCAAAGGCTGCACCGCCGCCTTGTATAACATGTGTACCGAGCCAGATGGCAGCGTGCTGCCCTGCCAGTCGTACTACCAGCCGGTAGGCAACCTGCTGACCGACTCCTGGGAATCGATCTGGGATCACAAACTGTGCGTCTGGCTGCGCGAGCGCCAGTATATGCCCGCCAAGTGCGCCAGCTGCGCACTGCAAAGCGAATGCGGCGGCGGCTGCCCATTAGCGTTACCAATCAATGATCAAACCCTTAGATCCTAAGAGTTTTTATAACCCTTAGGGTCTGGAACAGACCAGACAGAAGAAGAGAACGAGGCAAACCATGTCATTCCTCCTGAAACCCTTCACCCGCCAGAAAGAAACCGCCGGCCCCATCAAGCCAGGCGTTTACCACTACCAGGCCCCAGCCAACGACGCCCGCAACTATCGCCTGCACCTGCGCGTCGAAGCCGATGGCAGCGGCATCCTGATTGTCAACGCCGCCACCGTTTTGCACCTCAACCAGACCGCTACCGAATATGCCTATTACCTGGTGCAAAGCCTGCCAGCCGAGCAAGCC
The DNA here is from genome assembly GCA_020061105.1 of Anaerolineales bacterium. Taxonomy (GTDB): domain Bacteria; phylum Chloroflexota; class Anaerolineae; order Anaerolineales; family UBA4823; genus JAGUYW01. The sequence continues at coordinate 1,158 of JAGUYW010000095.1, forward strand.
GCCAAGAAAGTCGCGGACCACTATCAGGTGAGCATCGCCCAGGCGCAGCGCGATTATCTCGACCTGGCAGAGCGCATTCAGACTCTGATCAACTCTCCCGATCTCGACCCGGTCACCTTTCTGGATTTCGACCGCCAGGCGCCGTACAGCGGGCGCATCTCCGCCCCCTACCGCCTGGACTGCGCCTTGACCTACCGCATGCTGGCAGACGCTGCTGCCGATGCAGCCCCGAACGAGCGCGTCAAAAGCGAACTCAACCTGGAAGAGTGGAAGGTTATCCTGGATAAGGCCTGGAAAGCCGGCATTCCGCACGTTGTCTTTACCGGCGGCGAACCCACCCTGCGAGAAGACCTACCGGCGCTGATCGCCCACGCCGAGAAGAATAACATGGTCACCGGCCTGCTGACCGAAGGCCAGCGCCTGGCAGAGAAAGCCTATTTGCAAACCCTGCTGCAAACCGGGCTTGATCACCTGATGATCCTGCTGCAGCCCGAGGACGAAGACGATTGGCAAGCCATCCAGAACGCCCTGGTGGAAGACATCTTCGTTGCCGTGCACCTGACCATCGACTCCGAGAACCAGGCTCAAATCCCGGTTTTGCTCAACCGCCTGGCAGAGATGGGCGTGCGAGCTATTTCGCTCAGCGCTGGCGCAGAAGGCTTGGAAGAAGCCATCGAAGCCGCCCGCGAGCTAGTTGCCAACCTCGACCTTGAATTGGTGTGGAGCTTGCCAGTGCCGTATAGCAAGGCCAACCCGGTGACGCTCGAAACCAGCGGCCTGGTCAGCCAACCCGAAGGCGCCGGGCGCGCCTGGTTGTATGTCGAGCCAGATGGCGATGTCTTGCCCGGGCAAGGCATTAACCAGGTCCTGGGCAATTTACTGACCGATTCATGGGAAAGGGTCTGGCAGAAGGGGTGACTTCCCTAACGCCATCCGAATGGCACACCCGTTTTACTGAACAAGCGCGCTGGACGGCTAACCTGCGCAGCTACCTGTTCACGCGCTTGGGTCTGCCCGGCGCTGGTCGAATTCTGGAAGTAGGCTGCGGAACAGGGGCAATCCTTGGACAAGATTGGCGCGCCAAGGGTCTACAAGAAGATACGCTAGCAGAAGATGACTCTGCGCAACACCCGCAATCGCCCACCATAGCGTCCTCTACCGTCTATGCGCAAGAAGATAATATTTACGGCCTGGATATCTCCCTCGAGCACCTGCGCCTGTGCGCCCTCCACGTCCCTTTTGCCCGCTTGACTCAGGGCGACGCCCATACACTGCCCTACTCAGATGCTTCATTTGAAGCTGTTTTTTGCCACTTTTTACTGCTCTGGCTTTCCCAACCCGCTGCCGCCCTCGCAGAAATGCGCCGCGTGACCCGCCCAGGCGGTTTTGTGCTTGCCTTGGCAGAACCCGATTACGGAGGGCGCATCGATTTCCCACCAGGCCTCGAGCCGCTCGGGCGCTCGCAGCAAGACTCTCTCCTCAACCAGGGCGCTGACCCCCAGGTTGGTCGCAAGCTGGCGGCGCTCTTCAGCCAGGTTGGCCTGCTGGATGTCGAAGTGGGCGTGTTGGGAGGGCAGTGGCGCCTGGGTGACCTCTCCTCTGACTTGAGCGAGCAACATATCCTGGCGGACGACCTGCGTGGGCGCCTCGCCGATCGCGAATTACAGCGCCTCTTCTCCCTGGACTCCGCTGCTCGCGCTGCCGGTCAACGCATCCTGTTCGTGCCTACATTCTACGCCTGGGGCGTCGTCCCATCATGACCCCAATCACATTGCTGGTCGCCGTTCTGTGCCTGGTCGTGGGAGTAATCGCCGCCCGAACCCTGCGCCGCCGGATGCTGACCGCCCCACCGATCTCCACCAGCCGCGCCTGGACTCGCCTGGCTCTGGTTGCTTTACTGGCAGCTTTCGCGCTGAGTCTCGTAACGATCGCTTATTTTGCCCGGATGCGCGCCCTGGCGATGGTATTTCCAACCCGCAGCCTCGCTTCACGCGCCCCGGAACAATATGGCCTCCTGGATTACCAGGAAATCGAATTCGAAGCCTCAGATGGACTACGCCTGTACGGCTGGTATTTCCCGCCTCAAAATGGCGCAGTTATCATCCTGATCCATGGTCACGGCAGAAATCGCGCCCACTTGCTCGAAGAAGCCGCCTTCCTGTCGCAAGCCGGCTTCGGCTTGCTGCTGTACGATGCCCGCAACCACGGCGCCAGCCAGGGCAGCTTCTCCACCTTCGGTCTGCTGGAAGCCAACGATGTGGGCGGCGCGGTGGACTTTATCCAGTCGCAGGCAGCAGGCAATTCGCCTCCGATCGGTGTTTTGGGAATCTCGATGGGGGCTGCCACCGCCATCCTGGCCATAGAGCAGATTCCGCAAGTGCAAGCCCTGGTGGCCGAAGCAGCTTATGCCAGCCTGGATGGCCTGGTTCGTGGAAACCTGTACAACCTGGCGCGCCTGCCAGCCTGGCCTTTCGCGCCGCTTTTCATCTTTTTTGGCGAGCAAGCCACCGGCGCGCAGATCGGCGCCGTCAACCCCGCGGCCGCCATCGCCAATATCAGCCCACGCCCGGTACTCTTGATCCACGGCGAACTCGACCAGACCGTACCGGTTAGCCACGCCCATCAGCTGCTGGCTGCTGCCCGTCCGCCCAAAGACCTGCTGCTCCTGCCCAACACTGGACACGGCGGTTACCTGCAGACCGGCGGCGAGGCGTATGTGGAGGCGGTAGTGGGATTTTTTCACCGCTACCTGGTGGATCCCAGGTACAGGTAATGAGAAGAAGATGGACAATACAATTCTCATCCGCACCGCCAAAACCTCCGACGCCCCAGCCTTCAGGCAGCTGCGTCTGCAAGCCTTGCGTGAGCACCCCGAAGCCTTTAGCTCCGATTACGCCGTCAACGCAGCCCACCCGGATTCCTTCTGGGAAGGGCGGCTGGCAGAGATGGGAGAACAAGGCATGCTCTTCTTTGCGCTGCATGAAGAAAACCTGGTCGGTATGTGCGGCATCCAGCGCGACTATTCTCCCAAAACCTGTCACAGCGCCATGATCTGGGGCGTGTATGTGCAGCCGCTCTGGCGCAGCCAGCAGTTGGCCGGCAAACTGATCGCCAGCTGCCTGGATTGGGCTGGGGCGCACAAGGTGACGATCGTCAAGCTGGCGGTCGTGACCACTAACACCGCCGCTATTCGCTGCTATGCGCGCAGCGGCTTTCAAGTCTATGGCGTCGAACCGGCTGCCATCCTGAGCAACGGCGTTTCCTACGACGAACTGCTCATGGCGCGCCCTTTGTAGTTTTTTTCACCTCACCCTTGCCAAATTTGCCATTATCGTCTATCCTATCTCCGATGAGGAGAACGGTTTTTGCGCCTGTTTGACAAAGGAGAGAGAAGAATGAGCAAATTGAGCTGGATTTTAAGCCTGCTGCTGGTCGCTGGCCTGCTTTTGAGCGGCTGCGCCAGCCCAACGGCTGCCCCCACTCAGGAGCAGCCCCAACCCCCTGCCGAAGAAGGCAAATTGCCCGACCTGGGTGGAAAAAAGGTCACTATAGCGGTCGAGAATGCCTACCCTCCATTTAACTACATTGACTCCAATACTGGTCAGGGCATCGGCTGGGACTACGATGTAGTGCGCGAAATCTGCGTACGCATCAACTGTATCCCCGATTTCAAAGAAGCCGCCTGGGATGGCATCTTCCCCGCCATGCAAGCCGGTGAATTCGACATGCTGGCAGACGGTGTCACCATCACCGACGAACGCAAGCTAATCGTTGATTTCTCCATGCCCTACGTCATCGTTGGACAGGTGCTGCTGGTGCGCGCCGATGAAGGCATGAGCATCGACGAGATGAAAGCCGACGCCAATGTTGTCGTCGGTACCCAGCTGGGCACCACCAACGAAATTGTTGCCAAGCAAAATTTCCCTGAAGAACGCGTCAAATCGTTCGAAGATTTCGGCGCTGCAGTCTTGGCTCTGCTATCAGGCGATATCGACGGCGTAGTGATCGACACCGTCTCTGCCGCCGGTTTCATGGGCGAAAACGAAGGCAAGATGAAGATCGCCGGAACACTGACTTCCGATGAAGAACTCGGCTTTGCCTTCCCGCCTGGCAGCGACCTGCGCGCAGCAGTAGACGCAGCCTTGCAAGCAATGAAAGATGACGGAACGCTGGAAGCTCTCAACAAGAAGTGGGGCCTGACTGACTGATCGATCGTAATCCAAGCGCCGTTTTCCTCACTCAGCTAAATCAAAGCCGGAAAGGCAGGGGCATTGCAAGCCCCTGCCGGTCTGGCGGACGACTATCCTTCCGCCAAAGGAGCCGCCATGCAAGCTGCACAACCCCAAGCGCCTGTTCGGGCTGGCAATACCCGCCAACTTTCTCAATTGCCATGGTGGGCGTTTCTCATTTTTTCTTTCGGACTATTGCTGGCATATTTAATCTTCTCAGATGACAATTATCGTTCCACCTTCATCTACCTGCAAAATGGGGTTTCTGTCACTCTGCGCATCACCTTGTTGGCTTTCCCCATCGCCACCGTCATCGGCCTTGTCACCGGGCTGATGCGGCTTTCCAAAAATGTGTTTTTCTTCACCCTTTCAACCATCTATGTAGAAGTGATCCGCGGCATCCCGCTGGTGGTGTTGATCTTGATGGTTGCCTTCGCTTTAGTCCCTTTGGGAGTGGAAAGCATCAAGGCCATCGGCATCTGGGGATTAAGTTGGGCAGCAGGATCTTTTTTGAACAATTTCTTCGCCAATATGGCAGAATATTCGATCCGCAATATCTCAATGGAACTGCGCTTCGTCTTCGCTCTTTCACTCGGTTATGGCGCTTTCGAAGCCGAGATCTTCCGGGCTGGTATCCAGTCCATCAGTAAGGGGCAAATGGAAGCCGCTCGTTCGCTCGGCATGAATTACTTCCAGGCGATGCGTTTTATCATCCTTCCACAAGCCATCCGCCGGGTGCTGCCGCCCTTGGGCAACGACTTCATCGCCATGCTGAAAGACTCGTCCCTGGCGACGGTGTTGGCAGTACCCGAACTCACCCAGTTGACCCGCCTGCGCCGTTCGAGCACTTTCCGTGTCATGGAAGCCTTTAATGTCGCCGCATTCTTGTACCTGGCAATGACACTGGCGCTCTCTGCCGTGGTGCGCTTATTAGAGCGCAAGATGAAAATCGACGAATGATCTGAGAAACAAAAAGCCCGCTCCATCCAGAGCGGACTTTTCTTGTGTGCGCTGGGGGGGACTTGAACCCCCACGCCTTTCGGCACGTGGCCCTCAACCACGCCTGTCTGCCAATTCCAGCACCAGCGCCCGAGCAAAGGTATTATAATCGGCTCTGTTACTATGTCAAGCCAATCTACGATCTTTAGGTTTTGGTATACTCTAAAGGTCTATCTTGCGTGAAGGAGTCTTGTATGCGAATCGTCTTAGACGCCATGGGGAGCGACGACTATCCCGAACCCGAAGTCCAGGCTTCCATTGAAGCTGTGCGCCAGTTTGGAGATGAAATCATTCTGGTTGGTCGCCAGGAAGAGCTGTTGGCGCGCTTCCAGGCCTTGGGCGGAAAACCCGACAAAGTGCGCCTGGTGCACGCCCCTGAAGTGATCAAAATGACCGATAAGCCAGCCGAAAACGCCCGTCGCAAAGCTGAAAATTCGATGGCGGTCGGCATCGATCTGCTCAAGAATGGCGAAGGCGACGCTTTCGTCACCGCTGGCAACACCGGCGGCGCAATGGCTACCGCCCTGTTCAGCCTGGGGCGTATCCGCGGCGTCAAGCGCCCTGGCCTGACCGGCATCTTCCCGGTTAAGAACGGGCGCTGCATCGTGGTTGATATCGGCGCCAACGCCGAGTGCAAGCCCATCTACCTGCTGCAGTTCGCCATGCTCGGTTCGGTCTACTCCGAACGCGCCCTGGGCGTCCAAAATCCGCGCGTTGGCCTGATCTCCAACGGCGAGGAAGCCGGCAAGGGCAACAGCCTGGTCAAAGAGACCTACCCCTTGCTGCAAGCCAGCGGGTTGAACTTTGTCGGCAATATCGAAGGCAAAGAGTTATTTGGCGGGCAGGTCGATGTTGCTGTCACCGATGGCTTTACTGGCAACGTGCTGCTCAAATCGAGCGAGGCGGTTGCCAAGCTTTTGGTGGACGTACTGCGCCAGGAACTGACCAGCAGCATACGCACCAAGATCGGCGCTTTACTGGCAAAACCGGCCTTTGCGGAGATCAAGCGCATGATGGACCCCGCCGAAGTGGGCGCTGCCCCGCTGCTGGGAGTCAACGGCCTGGTCTTCGTCGGCCATGGTCGCTCCGACGCCCGCGCCATTTTGAGCGCCATCCGCATCGCCCGCCAGGCGGTGGGCGCCAACCTGCTTGAAGCGCTGCAAGTATCCATCCAGGAGCGCCTGGCAGGCATCCAAATATCTGAGGAAAGTATATGAAAGACCATCAAAACCGCACCCGCGTCGTCATTACCGGAATGGGAGCGATCTCGCCCTTGGGGGCTTCGCTCGAACAAACCTGGCAAGGTTGGATCGCCGGTCATTCGGGCATCCGCCGCATCACACAATTCGACGCCAGCGCCTTGCCCTGCCAACTGGCGGGTGAAATTCCCGATTTTAAAGCTGAAGACTACATCGAACGCAAAGAAGCCCGCCGCCTGCCGCGATCGGCGCAAATCGCCCTGGCCACCGCCATCCAGGCCGCCCGCCAGGCCGGTCTACCCGACATGATGCCCGATGGCGAACGCTGTGGGGTGGTCTTCGGTACAGCCATCGGCGGCGCCGACAAGATCGACGAAGGCATCCAATCGATCCGCAAGAACGGTTACGACAAAACCAACCCCTTCGTACTGCCAGGCGGCATCCCCAACCTGTCTTCCTTCCTGATTGCCCACCGCTTCCAATGCCTCGGCCCTAACAGCACAATCACCACCGCCTGCGCAACCGGTACGCAGGCCATCGGCGAGGGCGCTGAGTTCATCCGGCGCGGCATTGCCGACCTGGTGTTTGCTGGCGGCACCGAAGCTTTGATTCAGGATTTTGCCATCGGCGGTTTTTGTTCGATGCGCGCCTTGCCGGTCAATTACAACGATCGCCCCGATGCCGCTTCGCGCCCCTTCGATCTCAATCGCGAGGGCTTTATCTTCTCCGAAGGTGCAGCCGCGGTGGTGCTAGAAAGCCTGGAGCACGCCCTGGCCCGCAATGCGACCATCTTTGCCGAAGTCGCCGGTCACGCCTCCTGCTCCGACGCCTTCCATGTTGCCGCGCTGGATCCGGAAGCCAAAGGGCCTGCCCGAGCGATGCGCTGGGCTTTACAAGATGCCGGCATAGCGCCGGAGCAAATCGATTACATCAACGCCCACGGCACCTCCACCCCGCAAAACGACCCCGCAGAAACCAAAGCCATCAAGATGGTCTTTGGCGAGCATGCCTACAAACTGGCGATCAGTTCCACTAAGTCGATGGTCGGGCATGCCATGGGTGCTTCCGGCGCCCTGGAAGCCATCGCCTGCGCCCAGGCGATCGTCAACGGCGTGATCCCGCCCACGATCAACTACGAAACCCCCGACCCTGAATGCGACCTGGATTACACTCCCAACCAGGCCCGCCATCTTCAAGTCAATGTCACTCTTTCGAATTCGTTCGGACTGGGTGGGCAAAACGCCTGCCTGGTGTTGAAGAAATTTGTGTTATAGTATGCCAAGCTAAACGCCAGGCCAATTTCAGTCGCTCAGCGTTCGAATCCGGCCCGGCAACAAAATAAATCAGGAGCAATTTGTGAATATCGTACGTGACGACAAACTGATAGGCCGCAATCGTAAGATCGCCCAATTCACCATGCTGGGTGGCTTGCTGGTGCTGGGCGGAGGCATGTTTATTTCCTTCCGCTACCCCGAGCAAGTCGGCATCTCGCTGGGCGCTTTGCTGATCGGCTTTTTGCTTTCGCAGGTCGGCATCTACTTCAGCAACCGCTGGGGTCGCCGCCCACGGCCTGACGAAATGCTCGACCAGGCTTTGAAAGGTCTGGATAGCAAATACACGCTCTACCATTACGCCTCGCCGGTTCAACACCTGCTGGTCGGGCCGGCGGGGTTGTGGGTGCTGCTGCCCTACCACCAGCGCGGCACTATCAGCTTCAAGAAGGGACGCTGGGTGCAAAAAGGCGGCCCGTGGTACTATGGCTATCTCAAACTCTTCGCCCAGGAAAGCCTGGGTCGCCCAGACGTTGAACTCTCCGGCGAATTGGACGGTTTGAAGCGCTTCCTCGGCCAGCACCTGCCGGATGGCGCAGTACCCGAATTGCAGGCTGCCCTGGTCTTTATGCACCCCGAAGCCGTCATCGACATCCCTGAAGATGAAAACCCACCCGCCGAAACCATCCCCCTCAGCAAACTGAAAGAGGCCATGCGCAAAATCGCCAAGAACAAACCGCTCTCCAACGAAAAAGCGCGCCTGATACAGGATGCTTTGTTGGCTAATAAGGCGTAATTCCAGGCTCAAAAATTCAATTTCTTGAAGAAATTGAATTTTTTTATCAGCTAATGAAAAGACCCTAAGGGTTTTCGAAACCCTTAGGGTCTACGTTTACTTGCCGGCGAAGGGGTTACGCCCCTGCCAGGTAAGCCTCCAGGGCTTCCTTGCTAATGCGGAAGGCGTTGCCAATCTTGCGGGCTTTTAAATCGCCCGAGGTAATCGCTGCCATGATATCCTCTTCAGAAACGCGCAGTATCGCCGCAACCTCAGCGGGAGTCATCACCGCCGGCATTGCCCCAGCCGCAGCCGCCCCGGCTGCCGTTCCAGCCGCTACGCCCGCCGC
>JAGUYW010000098.1 GCA_020061105.1 Anaerolineales bacterium
CGATCTCCTGTAACGGAAAATGTTGCGCTTCGGGGCCGAAGGGGCTCTCCCATTCCTGGATGTACTTAGGAATTGGCGGAATGCGCTCCGCATCGCCCAGGTCATCCAGGGCTTTGGAGAATATCTCGATCTTGCCAGAAGGCGTATCGAGGGGGTATTTTTCTGGGTCGGCGCGAAAATCGGCGAAGGCGATCGCCGGCTCTGTGACCGGATTGGCGTACACACCGGCGTTGCTCTCCAGCAATTCCTCCAGGGAAGGAAGGCCTGGAAAGCGCGTCTGGCGGAAGCGTTCCAGCGCCCATTCGACCCACTGGCGCTCGTCGCGGCCTTGGGTGTACTGTTCGCCCAGGTCCAGGCGTTCGGCGATCTCGGCGCAAATGCGATAATCGCTCTTACTCTCACCCAGCGGCTCAACCAACGGCGGCAGCAAGATCACCTCGTCGCCGTACTTCCAACCATCCTGCACCCCCCAGGTCTCGAACTGGGTGCATGCCGGCAGGAGAATATCGGCAAAGCGGCCTGTAGGAGTGAGAAAGTTATCCTGCACCACGATGAACTCAACCAGGCTCTCGTCTTGCAGGATGCGCGCCGTGCGGTTGATATCAGCGTGCTGGTTGACCAGGGCGTTGCTGGCGACGGCGTAAATTAGCTTGATATTGCTCTCCAGCCGCTCGACGCCCAACAACCCATCGGCGGCGGTCAGCTCTGTGCCACGCAGCACCGCCTCGGTCCATAGAAAAACCGGGATGCTGGCTTTGAAAAGATTCTCGCCGGTTGGGAAAAGGTTCCAGAAAGGCCCACCGTCCGGGGCTTGCAAAGCCAGTCCACTGGCCCAGCCGCCCGGAACGCCGACATTGCCGGTGATGGCCGCCAGCGTACAGCCAGCCCGCACTACCTGCTCGCCATAGGCGCGGCGCTGCATGCCATAACCCTGGTAGAGCATAGCAGGCTTGATAGTTGCATATTCACGTGCGATTCGTGCGATCATTTCGGCCGGCACCGCCGTGATGGCCTCAGCCCATTCAGGCGTTTTGGGAATGCCATCGAAGGTTCCCAACAGGTAGTCGCGATAGCTCTCCTGGCCTTCAGCGCCGGGCGGCATCTGAGTCTGGTCGAAACCGATGCAGTGGGTACGCACAAATTCGGCGTCGTACAGATTCTCAGACAGCATGACATATGCCATGGCGCTCATCATGGCCGTATCCGTGCCCGGGCGTATCGCCACCCATTCATCCGCCAGGCTGACCGCGCTCAGGCTCATGCGTGGATCGATGCACACCACCCGGGCGCCGTTCTGGCGCGCCAGCTTGAGGAAGAACTCGCTGTTGGTGCCATCGCGCATTTCGGCCGGGTTCCAACCCCACATCAGAATATATTTGCTGTTCAACCAATCCTGGCGCTGGTTACCGGTCTTGAGTGTGCCAAAGACGGTTGGCGTCGCCACATTGATCGCCGCCCAGCTATACGAATTGTAAATTCCCAGGCAGCCGCCGAACAGGTTCATCAAGCGGCGGGCGGTTTGTGAGCCATTGGTTTGGTTATACGAGCCGGTGCCATAGGGCACGAACAGCGCGCCGCTGCCGTGCTCTTGGCGCACGCGCAGCATCTCGCTCGCTACCGTATCCAGGGCTTCATCCCACGAGATGCGCTCGAACTTGCCTTCGCCGCGCGGGCCGACGCGTTTCATGGGGTATTGCAGGCGGTCGGGATGGTATTGGCGGCGCAGATAGGCGCGCCCGCGCGGGCAAGCGCGCAGTTGCGGGGCAGCCACCTGATCAGGGCGGTCGTCTGTATCCAGGCGTACAATGCGCCCATCTTGAACATGGGCGATCAGCAAGCAGCGCCCACCGCAGTTATGCGCCGGGCAGCCCACGCGGATCATCTGAATGGGCGAGGAGGGTGGGGGCGCTAGCGGCTCAGAGGCTCGCCACAGCCCAAGACGAGACAGAGTTTTATGGATATAACCAGTTGTCGGCATTTCAAACTCCAAAGGTGCTCATGGAAATTGATTATAGGGTGAAACCGACCCTGTGGCAAGTGAAGATGCGCGCAAGTAGAGCATGCAAATGACACATTGCTGCCCGCCTGAACCCACCCCATCTAATAGTTAGAAAAGCCGGTTGGGGTAAAATGGGAAGCAACACGAGGAGGATTTCTTTGATGAACAAAACCGATATCTTAACCCTGTTCGACTACTCCCGCTGGGCGAATGGCCGGCTGTTGGATGCAGCTACCAAAATCACCCCACAACAATTCACCAGCCCATATCGCGCCACCTACGGCAGCCTGCGCGGCATCCTGGTGCACATCCTTGTCTCCTACATGGTTTGGTTGAGCCGCTGTCGGGATGGGCAGATGCCTGAGACGCTGCCACAAAACGACCAGTTCCCAGATGTAGAGACATTCGCCAGGCATTTCCAGGCCCTGGAGGCGGAGCTGCGCGCTTATCTGGCGTCGCTCGCCGAAGAGGATTTCCAACAGCCGGTAACTTACACCACCAGCAAAGGGGCTGCTTACCATAACAAAATCTGGCAGATCTTTGCGCACGTTGCCAACCACGCCACCCAACATCGCAGCGAAGCGGCCGAGATCTTGACCGCCTATGGATGTTCACCGGGCGACCTGGATTTGATCTGGTATTTTCGCCAGATGCAGGATTCAGGGAACTAATTGGATCGCAAGACGTCTACAGTTGTGTTGGTATTTTGCGGCGCGACCGCTTTATCTGTAGAAAGGTTTTGAGAAATGAAGAAAACACTGTTTCGATCAATTTTTGCGCTTCACTTATTGGTGATTCTGTCCCTGGCGCTTTCTGCCTGTTCCCAAGCTACCCCTATCCCAGGCGCTGCTGCGCCGGAAGGTGGCAAGATAGGCGTGCGCAAGCTGATCAACACCCATCTGGGCTATGCAGTTGAATTCCCCAGCAATTATGACATCGCCCAATACAGCGAGACCGGCGTATCTCTGATCATCGGATCGCTGCTAAACACCCAGCAGCCGCGGGCGGATATCCGCGTCGAAGCTGCTGAGCAAGGGTTGAGCGTGGATCAAATCGCCGATCAATTTGCAGCCGAGTATGAAGGCTTTGACCTGGCGCGCAATGAGATCACGGTCGATGGCGTCAAAGCCATTGTGTTCGACCAGGTGCCTGGACAGGACTTCTTCCGGGTGGTCATGTTCGTGCACGGCGGCCGGCTCTACCACCTGACCTTCAGCCCGGCCGACGCCAGCCTGGGCGAGACGTTCACCCAGATGGAGACGCTCTACAATACAGTGATCGGGTCGTTCGATCTGGATCCGGGACCGTAAACGATCAGCAACGATCAATAGGCGAACAGAGACCGGGCAGGCTTGGCGGTCTCTGTTCGCGCGCCTCCCCCAACGCAAATCAGGGGCACGCAACCGGTCGAAATTTGCTACAATCATTGTATGCATCGTTTCCTTCGAGCCAAGTATGTTATTCTGCTGGTAGCGGCGCTGGCGCTTGCCGCGGTCAGCCTTTTTGCAGCATACCATGCTGTTGTGGATGCGCCTGGCAGACGCATCATTCACACCTACATGAAAGCCCAGGGCATCGCCATCCGCCCGTGGACGCCGGAATATCGCATCTTCATGCGCCGGATTGTGTGGGGCGAAATCGCTGAACTGCGGCAGATCTCTGAGTACGTCACAAATCAGCAAGATATCGACGCCGTAAACCGTTACGCCTGGAAATATTCAGGCTACCCGCAGCTTTACGGGAAATATCGCGAAAAAGACCTGCCAGAGGCTTTACCTCCGCCAACGCGCCAGGTTGCGATCGCGCCAGCCAGCGCCATGCCATCCACAACTACTAAGCAACCAACTCAACCAGACACTCCTTCACCATCCCCTTTCCAAAGCACCAGTAGCGGCACAAAGCCAGCCGGGGTAGTGTATCTGCTAGTCTGTGAAACGATGATCGTGCGCAGCGCGCCGGATGTTAGCGCCGGTGTCATTGGCGAAATGACCGCAGGCAAAGCCTACAAGGCGCTGGGCAGGTATATTTCTTGGTATTTGATCGACCTGGGGGATGGACAAAGCGGCTGGGTCTATGGCTCAGCCGGCTGCCTGCGCCTGGCAGGTAGCCCGACGCTGGTTCCCACAGTCAATCTGCCACCGCCGCGCTATGTCACGCCCACTCCCCTTTGCACGCCTGCCTGGCAGCCAGACCCCGAGCAGGCGCTCGATGACGCCCAATCCACTCTGGTGGCCTTCTTTGACCTGCTGAGCAAAGGGGAATACGCCCGGGCAGCGCAATTCTACGGCGGCGACCCAACCATCTTACGCGAACACAATCCCCTGGTAGACCCGTTCGATTTCCCTGTGTTGCTGCAACGCGCCTGTGAGATTAACGGCTGTGAGTGTCGCCAGGTGAAGCGGGTGGTGAACGCAAGAACTCTCGCGCCTTATCTGTTCGAGTTTGTCGTAGAATTGATGTACCCCGACGGAAGCCTGTTTGTACGCGGCCCGTGTTGTGGAGCAGATGAAACACAGCAACCGCCTGAAGCGCGCTTCACATATCAGGTGGCTCTGGATTGTAATGGGAACTATTATGTCATGGGACTGCCGCCTTATATGCCATAGATCCGATTGGACTGAAAGTCATTATCGATGAGCCAAAGTTTTATCGCCCTATTTCGGCTGCACTGGCTAAAAGTTTTTTTCGCTATTCTGGTCGTTCTTTTGACAATTTTTGGAGGGCTGATTGCCAATACCAATCGACCTCCTCACACTACATCCCCGATAAGCATCTACCCATACCCAGACTCGCCAATTTCATCGCCCAACAGCTACCCTTTCCCATCCGAATCGCAGCCGGCAGCCAACACGGATGAAATCTGTAAGGGATGCGGTGAATGGCTCACTTACACAAACGAAACTGCCGGTTTTTCGCTTCAATACCCCGCCGAATCAATCCTACGCCTTCCTCAAACCGGCGCTCTCATCGTGTTGAAACCATTCTGCCACCAACCAAACTCAGGTGGTTATGTTTATGTTTCGGTGTATGCATATGAAAACCCTAATGGCCTGGAAGTGACCGAGTTCGTGTGCCAGAATTTTCTTGAAAACTCTCCAAAAGCCTGCTCTAACTCTGCTAGTAGTTGGTGGGAAAAACTATTTTCGGGGGAACGATTTCTCTCAGTAGATGGCGAGCGCTCCTGGTGGCTGAGTGCAGGTGTTACACCACGCAGTCAACCGGACATTTTCATCCCCCATCGAGAGTGGATCATCCGTCTTTGGATAGGCCCCCATGGAAAAGGCGCGATGATGCCGCCATTTACGAAGCCATCAAGAAAAGCGTTAGCGCTCTTACAACAAATGGTTGCCTCCATAGAATGGATCGAAGAGATCAGGTAACTTTCTCCGTTTTCTTCAGGTCGGCGCGGTGACAAATACCGATTTACCCGGGTATGTTTATCTCCGGCGTCTTGCGTTTCCGAGACACAACCCTGTTTAGCAGGTCAGGGGGCATAATGGCGCCAATATAGACCCCCAGCAACACCAACAACCCACCTAAGGCGAAGATGAATGTCACCGTTTCGTTAGCCAGCCAGGAGGCAAAGATCACGGTAACAAATGGCATCAGAACGATTTGATAGGATGCTGCTGAAGCTGTCCAATGTGTGAGCACATACAGGCCCGAGACAAATGCGACAATCGAGCCAAAAAGAATCAGGTAAATAACAGCCAGCCAGGTAGCAGGTATGCCAGGCCAGCGAGGAACCTCGTACGAGAGCCCGGAAATGGCAAAAAGGATCACCGCTCCAACCGACATCGCCACGGCGTTTGTGGTAATGGGATGACTCTTGGGAACAGTTTTGAAAAACACTGCCGCTTCTGCAAAACAGGCCGCCGCAAGGATGATCGCCAGCAGGGAGAGCAAGGGGATGTTAGCATTCAATTGATCGCGAAAAACCAGAGCTATCCCACCGACTGCCAGAAGACCGCCGACCAGAATTCTCCATTGGAAAGCTTCCTGTCGGTGTACGATGGCTAAGAAGAAGGTCAAGAGAGGCACAAGAGCGAAAACTACTTGGAATAAACCGGCCGGCACTTCCAAAAGACTCCAGTAGATAAAAGCGTAACTCATACCAAACTGGAGCGCGCCAAAAATCATAGCCCCTGCCAAGGAACGTCCCCTCGGAAACGGCAAACGTAGCGCATAGACGACCAGAAAGAGTAGGATCGAGGCGACGCCAAAACGTACAGCCGCGCTAAAAAAGGGGGGAAGTTCTACATTGCTGTAGCGAACGGCGATCGCATTGTTGCCGCCCAAAATCACTGTCACCACAAACGCCACGAGCGTGAGTTGATTGTGATAGAATTTTTGCATACATCCACCTCCAAAATAAAGAAACCAGTAATCCGGGCTATTCTCGTATGGAGATCAGTGCAGTTCTAGATGCGATGGAGTATCGGTAGAATGGCTTACAGTATATATCACTAATTCAGATAAATTATATCCTATTATCGGAGGTACAATCATTAAGGAAACCGGCTCTGATCCTGGACGGCGCAGAACGATGCTACTCAGATCGAGATTGTTTGAGAAGGAAAGATGCAAAAAATAGGATTTGCTGGCGTACTCAATTTCGCAGGACTGTTCCTGGCAATCTTGATCATGATCGCTACCATCACCCAGGCGTCAAATTTGCAAATCATTTTCATCCAGCCTCTTTACTGGGCCTTAGACCATTCGTGGATGCCAGGGCGGGCGATTGTCAATTTTTTGGTCGCGATTGCGGCCTTTAGCATCACCCTGGTAAGGTGGTATTTCCTGCCAGTTTATTCTGGCTCGCGAAACGCTTCGAGCGGCTTTCCAAAAAAGGCTATTCCCGTAATCCTGTTTATCCTAATGGGCATGCTCCTGAGTTTAGGAATTTATTATTTCAGCCGCTGCTGCGATACTCCCGTGATCCTGGCCTTGGGTTTTCCATTAAGTTGGCTACACATTGCTGTAGAGGGCCCAGCGTTTGAGTACATTTTGGCTGGCAGATGGTTCCTCAACGGCTGGGGGGTAATCGTCGATGCGCTGTTTTGGTTCAATATTGTGATAGTCATACGGTTTTTTAATCATCAGAGTGTGTTTGATAATTTTTTACACGAGTAACCGCTCAACATACATGGATACGAACCACAGATGGAAGCAGATATTCACAGATAATCAAGCTGAATAGATACCAACATGGAATTGTTGTGGGCGAGTATATTGCTGACTTGCTGGTCGAAGAGTGCATATTGGTCGAGTTGAAAGCGGTTAAGGAGCGCACTCCCCCCCCAGGTTGGTATACAGGTCGCCAAGCGCGGTGGTGGCGCGAAATTGCAGGCAGGCGCGCTGGCTCAGAACGGCGTAGCTGTCCGGGTCGATCAGCAGGTGGCGAGATTTTATCCGCTTGAGCTGCTGCGGCGCGCTGAACCACGAGAGGCCAATCCCAGCAGGAACAGCCAGGATGAGCGGGTTACGGGCGATTGTGGAGGGAACGAGTAAGGTATTCGCCCAGCCATCCTGACCGGGCTCGTATGGAATGGCGTTCGAAAGCTCCTGCGACAGTTCTTGCAGGCCGGCGCGATCGACGGAAAAGGAAGCCGGCATGATCTCGGCATAAAGGCTGAGAAAGACAGGCAGCAGCGCAAGGTTGCTGACGATCAGGAGCACTGGGAACGTAAAACGCCGGCAAGCGAGCAGCGCCAGGCTAAAGAACAAGACAAGCGAGGAAAAGACACGGTAATCGCGCCAGCTATAAACATCATAAATGACGATCGTCGCCGAGAACAACATCGCTCCGCTCAATACAATCAGCAGACCGGTTTGAGCAGCCTGGCGATCGCCGCCAGCTTTCCACACCAGCCAGACGCCGAAAAAAATCCCAGCCAGCAGTTGGGCGCGCATCACCAGCCACAACGGAGAATGCCTGGGATTGACCAAATTGCGCAGGTTATCTTCGATATGACCCGTCAGAGCGCGCAGGCCGCGGTTGGGTGAGATTTTCAAAGCCTCGAAGAAATCCTGTGAAAAGTTGGGGTAAGGCGCGGCAGCCTGGCTATAGACATAGAAGCTCAAGCCAATTAACAACAAGGCGATCAAGACAGCATGCCAGGCCTTCAGGCCAAAGCGCTGGCGGGCGATTAGAAAGTAGGGTAAGAACAGAAACGACCAGTTCACTTTGAACCACGCCAGCCACACCAGGTAAGCCATAAAGAGCAAATACCAGGCAAGCGACCTGTGCGTAGGCTGGAAAATGGTTTTGATAAAGAAGGCTGCCAGGAGAATGGCGAAAGCATGATCGAGCACTTCTCGCATGCTGGTGACCAGGTAGAACTGCCAGGACCAGAAACTGGCCGTGATCAGGCCAAACAAGGCCAGCTGACGCAGATCAGGTTTAACTGCCAGAATGAAAACGCCCAAGGTCAGGCTGAGGGCGAGCATATTGAAAAGCGGCGGCGAGGCGTATTCCCACCCGGCCAGGGCGGCAATCGCCCCGTAAAACATCGGGTAGGCCGGGCCATGCGCGTAGAAGCGCGCCCAGGAAAAAGCAGCCGCTTGCTCGTTCACAGTAAAATAGCCGCCCTGGAAGCCCGCCCGAGCGAAGGCGGCAACCTGGCTCCAGTTTAGAATTTCATCCGACCAGAAGGGGGTGTAGTCAGCCAGATTCTCTCCCAGGTAGACTCGCGCCAACAGCCAGGCGCTGACGAATGGCAAGGCCACAACCAGCGCGGCCAGGCCGTACCAGACATATTTCCGGACAGGTCTGGGAGAAATAGCCATGTGGCGTCAATCTTACCACAGGCAGGCGCAGTCCCTGAAAATTACGTTTTAAGGATCGTTGTTGTGATCATTTTCAGCCTCGAATTCAGGCCTATGATCGCTGGAGATTGTAGTAAAAAAGTGAACCTGGCGGGTATAAAATTGGTATAGAAGGCGCCAGGTATTTGCTTTCGTGATCGATCGCCAAAGCCTTGTGAAAAACTGCGCCTGTTTGGGTATAATGGTATTCCTGCATGAGAGAAATACATGACGGCGAGTCCATAGATAAAAATGCTCAACCGCCAGCGCGCCGAAATTCTTGATATCAGTCAATAAAACTGGAGACCTGGAATGCAACAAGAGATAAAAAAGCAAATCGAACGAATTCACGCCCTCGGCGCCACCTACGTGGATGCCCGTTGGTATCCTTTCGAGGAGACCAACGAACTATTTATGGTCAACGGCAACCTGAAAAACACTTCCTTCTCCCGCGAGAGCGGCGTGGGGGTGCGGGTGCTCTATAAGGGAGCATGGGGTTTTTCTGCCTCCTCCGATTTGGGCAACCTGGCAGCGCTCTTCGACCGGGCGCTGGATAACGCCCGCGCCGCCGCCGAACGGGTGACCTTCCCGATTCGGCTGGCAGAGAAAGACGCCATCCAGGCGCAGTTCACCAGCCCCAATCAAATCAATCCCTTCGAGGTGCCGCTGGCAGATAAAGTGGCCTTCTTGAAAGCCATGGACGATCAGCTCAACCAGCCAGGCGTGTTCCAGCGCTTCAGCGGGCTGGACTTTACCCGCAAACAGATCGTTTTCATGGATTCGGAAGGCAGCCAGATCGAAAAGCTGATCACCGAAGTTTTTGCCAGGCTGGAAGTCTCTGGCCTGGACGATCAAGGCCAGATGCACGACCGCGCCTTTCGTCTGAACCAGAACGGCGCCAGCTCGCGTGGCTGGGAATCGATTGATCTGGGGCTGTTCAGCCAGAATGCCGAGCGCATCGTCGAAGAACTGCGCCAAACCCTGGTGGCCGAGCCATGCCCAAAGGATGATCGCTCGGTCATCCTGCTGCCTGGCATCATGTACCTGCAAACCCACGAAACCATCGGTCACCCCCTGGAATTGGATCGCATCCTGGGCTACGAACTGGCCTTCGCTGGTGGATCATTCGTGCGGCTGGAAGACTTCGGAAAGCTGCGCTATGGCTCCGAGAAGCTGACCGCCCGGGCTGACGCTACCTTGCCCAACTCGCCAGGCAGCTTCGGCTACGACGACGACGGCGTGATCTGCCAAAACAACCTCCTGATCGACAAGGGCATCCTGGTGGGCGCTATCACCGGGCGCCAGATGGTGGAAGAGGCTAACGCCAAAGCCCGCCGCCAGATTTTCGATGGCAGCGGCGGTACGAACCGCGCCACGGCTTTCTACCGCGTCCCGATCGAGCGCATGACCAACATCAACATTGACCCCGGGCAGGATGGTAACCTGGAAGACATCATTCAAAATACCGAGCGCGGCATTGTGCTGGACGGCGACCGCAGCTGGTCGATCGGTTCGAACCGCGAACAATTCCACTTTGCCACCGAGATGGGCTGGTTGGTGGAAGATGGGCGTCGCACCCGGGTGGTCAAGAACCCAACTTACAAAGGCGACACCTTGAAATTCTGGAATTCGCTTTCAGCGGTCGGCGATTCATCAACCTGGGAAGTGGTCTTTGTGCCCAACTGCGGCAAGGGCCAGCCCAACCAGATCATGCAGCTAGGCCATGGTGTGCCAGTGTGCCGCTTCGACAATGTCAGGATAGGAGAATAGCCTTGAAGGAACGAATTTTGCAAACTTCGCGCGAACTGCGCGCTTACGCCCTGCAAAAAGGGTATGAGATTTCACTCTTCTATCACGAAGAAGACAGTTACCTGATGCGTTTTGCCAACTCAGCCATCTCGCTCAACACCAATGAGCATTTGATCCGCCTGGAAGTGCAGGCCTATTCCGGCAAGAAGCGCGCCAGCTATGAACTGATCACCGATCTCGATCACATCGATGAGATCAAGCAGGCTATCGATACCACCGCCGAGTTGGTCCAACACGCCCAACCGCTGAACTACCAACCGACCATCCCGCAATACAGCGCCTCCTTCGAGGATGAGAGCAGCTACGATCCAACTCTGGCGCAGATGAGCAACGATGAGAAACTTCAATTCTTCAACGCCGCGGTAGCCGGATTGGAAACTGAAGAGATCAAGCTCTCAGGCATTTTCTCGTGCGGCGAGAACATCGTCGCTATGATCAACACGCGCTCGGAACACACCCAATTCTTCCGCACCTCCGACGCCCAAATCACAACCGTGCTGGCGCACAGCCAGCTTAAATGGGAAGTCAGCGCCGAGCAATCCGCCCAGCGCAAATCGGACCTGAACGCCGCTGCTTTGCACGATGATCTGGCTTTTTTGCTGGCGCGCTACCAACAAGATACCCCGCGCCAGATTCCCCTGGGCAGCTATGATATCGTCTTCGGCTCAGCGGCTATCGCCGGCATGCTGCGCTTTATGAATTGGATCGGCTTCAACGGCGGGGCCATGAAACGCGGCTATTCGTGCTTGAGCGAAGAAAAAACCGGCCAAAAAGTACTTTCTGAAAAATTCTCCCTGGTGGATGACCCATCCCGCCGCGAGACCTTCCCATTCAAAAAAGATTACATGGGCATCGAGCGCAATCCCTTCCCAATCATCAAAGATGGCGTTTTCCAGGGCTTCACCTGGTACCAGGATGATGCTGACGAATTCGGCGCTCAACCGACCGGGCATACCGTATCTCACAACAGCCTGGTCTTGCAGAGTGGCGAGCAAAAAGTGGCTTCTTTACAAGAGTTAGCCGCCATGCCGCGCCAGAAAGATGTGCTCTACATCCCATTTCTGCATTACATGAATATTGTCAATCCTTCCAAAGGCGTCTTCACCGGCAGTTCACGCTTTGGGGCGCTGCTGCTCAAGAAGGATGGATCGGTCGAAATTCCCTATAACGTTCGCCTGACGCAAAGCCTGTTGGATATCTTTGGCGAAAAGGTAGCCTGGCTCTCGCAAACCAGCGAAGCATACAACACCTCTGCCAGCTATGGAGCGCGCAACCCCTCAGCAGTGATCACGCCGCTCTTCATGCAGGTGAACGACCTGGAAATTTCACACTCCAATGCATCCTATTGATGTGTGGTAAAGACAGGTTGGCTTAATACATTCCAAGGCCAGGGGTGAAGCATTGACAAGCGCCTATTCCCCGCGCAAAAAGCAATGCTTCACCCCCCAAAGAACCAGATGCAAGAACGCCCCCCTACTCAATCCTACATGCTGCGAGCATTAATCGGCTTTGTCGCCCTGTTTGCAGCCCTCATGCTGCTGCTGCAAAGTCTGAATGGCGACCCGCCAGAACGGGCAGGAGACGACACCCAGAGCGCGGCTGGCGCTCGCACACAGCCCCCCAACAGCCAGCGCTTCACCCCCACGCCCGACCCGGTACGCCTGCTGCCGACTCTGCGCAGCCAGCCCACCCAGGTGGTGGTGCAGCCCGGCGACACGTTGGGGCGTATTGCTGGACGTTATGGGGTGACCGTCCAGCAGATCGTCGCCGCAAACCAGATCACCGATCCAAACCTGCTATCCGTAGGGCAAGTGTTGGTCATCCCTGCCCCGACTCCCGGCAGCCCTGCTCCCGCCTTCAAAATTATTCCCGACTCAGAACTGGTCTACGGCCCAGCCAGCATCGACTTCGATCTGCCTGGCTTTATCGAGCGGAATGCTGGTTACCTGGCGTTTTATCGTGAGCAAGTCGATCAGGTCTCGCTGAACGGGGCGCAAATCTTGCAACGAATCGCGCAAGATTATTCGGTAAACCCGCGTTTACTGCTGGCAATCTTGCAGCGCCAGAGTGGTTGGCTGACCAACCCGGCGCCCGATGAAGCCAGTCGCGACTACCCAATGGGCCTGCCCGACCCTGCCCGGCGCGGCCTGTACCGCCAGTTAGCCTGGGCGGCCAACAATCTGAACTATGGCTTTTACCAGTGGCGGGCGAACAATGTGGCAGTCTGGCTGCTGGCAGATGGCAGCCTGGCGCCGGTAGACCCCACCATCAACGCCGGCACGGCTGCGGTGCAGCACCTGTTCGCTCAATTATACGGAAGACCAGCCTGGGAAAGCGCAGTCGGCGAACAAGGCTTAGCGGCGACCTTTGACAACCTATTTGGCTACCCCTTCGATCTTGCCATCGAGCCGCTGCTGCCACCCGGCTTGGCTCAGCCGGCCATGCAACTGCCATTCGAAAAAGGCCAGGTGTGGGCTTACACCGGCGGGCCGCACGCCGCCTGGGGCTCGGGAACACCCTGGGCCGCCCTGGATTTCGCCCCGCCAGGTGATGCGCTCGGCTGCATCCAGAGCGATCACTGGGTAACCGCCGTCGCTGACGGGTTGGTGGTGCGCTCAGAAAATGGCGTGGTGATCCAGGATCTGGATGGCGATGGGTTTGAACAAAGCGGCTGGGTTGTGTTATATTTACACATTGAAAGCCGTGAACGCGTCCAGGCCGGGGTCTATCTGCGGGCTGGCGAGCGCATCGGGCATCCCTCCTGCGAGGGCGGCGTATCGACCGGTACACATGTCCACCTGGCGCGGCGTTACAATGGCGAGTGGATCCCGGCCCATAGCGCCGCGCTGCCATTTGTGGTGGATGGTTGGGTTGCCAGCAGTTCGGGTAGCGAGTACAATGGTTATCTGGAGCGCGCCGGACAACGTCTGACGGCTTACGCCGGCAGGCGCGAAGACAATGCGGTGGCGCGGTAGGACAACGGATTTGTTGGTTTGAATGATGATTAAGCTTGGTAGATCGAAGGCAAGTTTTGTTTGGAAAGATGAAGAACGCTAAGAACCTGGTGCAAATTGCAGTACTGGTGGCGCTGATTGGCTCGCTGGTGGGGGGATGCGCCGGCAGCGAACAGGCCTATTGGGTGCCGCCCAAAGCGCCGCCCACCCAGATCAGAATCCTGGCCATGCTGCCGGACACAAGTCTTGAGATCGCGCCGACCCAGCCGGTTTCTACAGCTATTCCCGAAGTGCTGCTGACCGCCGCCAACGCGCCCACCAGCACACCCACCCAACCGGCCCCCGAAGGGCCGCTCACCCTGCCCACTTTTGCCTCGCCAACAGCGACGCCGCTGATCTCGGTCATCAATACCGCGCCCATCTTGTACTATGCTCAGGCTGCCGATACGCTGCGAGTGGTGGCGATTCGCTTTGGGGTGGACGAAAACGAAATCTCTTCAGCTCAGCCAATTCCCGAGCGTGGTTTCTTGACGCCCGGTCAGCTGTTAATTATCCCGCGCCGTTTGACCAATACCACCTCTTCGCAGCAGTTGATCCCGGACAGCGAGGTAGTCTACTCACCCTCGGCGGTCGACTTCGATGCTTCAATTTTCGCCGCCGGAGCAGGCGGCTACCTGAGTAGCTTCAAAGAGTGGCACCGCAGCACCGGCCTGAAGACGGGCTCGGAGGTGCTGATGCGCGTGGCGCTGGAAAA
>JAGUYW010000035.1 GCA_020061105.1 Anaerolineales bacterium
GTCGAAGACCACCCGCTCTGGCAAACCGCCCTGGTGCTTGGCCTGAGCGCTGGTCTATGCGAAGAATTTGCCCGAGCCGCTGGTTACCTCCTTCTTCGACGCGTCCGCAGCCTGCCCGAAGGCATCATGCTAGGCCTGGGCCACGGCGGTATCGAGTCAATGGTTTTCGGCGGTGTGCTCACTGCTGCCACGATCTCCTCGCTGCTGCCGCTCGCCGGGCAGGACCTGTCGGCCATGAATCTGCTGCCCGCCCAGGTTGAAGTCATCCAAATCAGCCTCGAGCGGCTGCTCGCCAGCCCCTGGAACAGCTTCCTGCCGCTACTCGAGCGCTTGCTAGCCATCAGCACCCATGTCGTCTTATCGCTGGTTGTCCTGCAGGCTTTCCGCAAACGCCAGCCGCTCTATCTCCTGCTGGCGATTGCCTACCATGCTGCCATTGATATGGTGGCTGTCCTGGCTGCCCAACATCTGGCGACTTCGTTCCTACCCCTGGGCTTGATCGTCCTGGCGCTGCTGCCCGGCTGGCTGTGGATGTTGCTGCTGCTTCGCCATCACCTTTCCGGTATTCACCAGCGCGCCATCTCCCAACCTGCTCCTGGCAGCGACGCGACAGCTACTGCACCCCCCAGCCTGGCGGCTCAGGATGCGACCCTCCCGCTTTCCGCTTCTTCTAGCCCAGCAGACATGCCGCTGCACTCGCCCACACCCATCGCCGAAGAACTGCGCATCTTTGGCGTAGCACTGGCCAAAGAAATCCTGCAGGTTTGGCGTACCCGCCGTGTGCTGATCGTAGCTGCAGTTTTTGGGCTGTTCGGATTGGTCTCGCCCCTGCTGGCCTACTTCATGCCTGAAATGTTCAAGGTCATCCCCGGCGCCGAGCAGTTCGCTGACCTGATCCCGCCTCCCAGCCAGGCTGATGCGGTCATTCAATATATCAAGAACATCTCACAGTTCGGCTTCTTGTTGGCGATCCTGCTCGGCATCGGCGATATCGCCGGCGAGAAAGAGCGCGGCATCGCCGGGATGATTCTCAGCAAACCAATCACTCGTTGGGCCTTCGTCAGCAGCAAATACTTCACCCAACTCATGCTCTACCTGGGAGGTTTCATGTTAGCGACCTTTGGCGGCTGGCTCTACACCTGGATTCTCTTCGAGCCTGCCGACCCATTAGCCTTGCTGGGGCTTTTCGCCGCCGCCAGCGGGTTACTTTTCGCCTGGCTGCTGCCCTACATCACCATCACCCTGGCCAGCAGCGTACTGGCCAATTCCACCAGCACTGCCGCTGGCATCTCGTTGACCCTCGCCGTGACGCTCATGCTGGCTGGCAGCCTTCCACAGATTTCTATGCTCATGCCCAACGCCCTCACCGGTTGGGCGAATGCCCTGGGCAGCACACCACCCCCGGACTTTAACGGCGGCGCCCTGGCAATGTGCCTGGTTTTCGCCGTGGCTGGCCTGGTCACTGCCATTGGCGCTTTTGAAATCCAGGAACTATAATGCCGAAAGGTGCGAGGTGTTTCAAGAATGTCTCGCACCTGTCCCCACTCAATAGCTCAGCATTAACCTGATCTCAAGCTGGCGCGACCTTCCAGGCTTACCTCCATCAACCGGCTGCCCCGCCCACAAAAATGCTTCCGCTACCAACAGATACGGCTGTTCCCACCAACACACCCCTACCCCTCCAACCTCCCCTCCACCGCCATCTCAATCAAATCCTCCACCGTCAATTCCTCCCCATACGACTCCCGAGCGCGCTGCGCTTGCTGCAGCGTTACGCCGTGAATGCCCAGCTCGACCACGTCTTCCGGCGATAAGTCCTCGAAGCCCAACTCCAGCAGCCCCTTCACGAACTCAGGCTGGACGCCGTGAATGCGCATCTCGACCAACGTGGCGGCGTCGAAAGCCGCCACCCAGCCGCTGGCCCGCATGCGCTCGACGTAATCCGGCGTCACGCCATGAATGCGCATCTCCAGCAGTTCGTCGAAGGAGAAGTTTTTCGACAGGTGCTCGCGGAACCAGTCCGCTTCGGCCGGCTGCACGCCGTGGATTTTCATCTCGATCACCTGATCGGCGCTAAGCTGCGTTTTGGCCTGCTCGCTCAGTGCGGCGATGTACTGTGGCGCCACGCCGTGGATGCGCATCTCGATCAATTTTTCGACCGTCAAGCCGGGCATCCCGGCGGCAACCATGGCTTGCACATAACTGGCCGAAAGGCCGTGCACGCCCATCTCGACTGCCTGCTCGGGCGTCACTGTTCCCAGCTGCTGCGCGGCGCGCACCGCTTCGAGATCGACATCGTGAATGGCGATCTCCACCAGGTCGTCGGCGTCCAACCCGGGCAGGTTGAGCGCTAGGGCCTGGCGGATGGTCTCGATTTCCAAATCGTGAATGGCGAACTCGGCGATCTTCCTGGCCGGCAGATCGCCCATCCCGAGCTCGTGCAGCTGCAAGATGAACTGCGGCTCGACTTCGTGGACCAGCAGCGTGACCAGGTCGTTGGCGCTCCACTCCTGGCGCTTGACCGCCAGCAAAGCTTCCACATCTTCGGGAGCGATATCTGCGTTTTGCAGCTCGACCAACTGGCGCGGGCTGAACTCCACGCCCAGGCGCTGCATGGCGGCGGCAAAGGCCGGGTCGGGTTGGCGCGAGCGGCGCCCGCCAAAGATGCGCCTGATTCTGCCCAGGTGCGGCATATGCACGCGCACATCGACTGGAGGGATGGGCGGGATGGGGGGTATCGGCGGGATATGAATATCGGGGATCTTTGGAATAGGGGGAATCTCCACCCGGAAATGACGATGCAGTTCACGCCTGGCATGCCGTGACGCCGCTTGCTCGTCCACGCTGGCGTCCCAATCGTCATCCTCATCCTCGTCCTCGTCATGGTCGTCATCCTCATCCTCGTCAAGCGCCTGCTCCCGTGGGCCATCATCATAATCTATGCGCACCCCGGCTGGCGTGCTGCCGGTTTGCCCCCCGTCGTCCTCCAGCGCTTTCAAGAGCGTAATCGCCTCTTCCGGCGTAATGCGCCCGTTGCTGACCATCTCCAAAATCATCAGTTTTTCTTGCGACATCATAACCTCCATAAAGAATAGCGAGTGGAGCGGCGCCCAAATCTTGCGCCGCGCCGGTAATCGTGAAATTCTCAAGGCTTGCGTTTCAGCTTTTCCAATAACGCGGCGGCTTCCTGCACCGTGATCAGCCCGCCGTTCAACTGTTCCAGGATCTGCTGGCGTCGTTCAGCCAGTTCGGACGGTTCTTCCTCGTCCTCGCCATTCGATAGACCCAGATGGTGTACGATCTCGCCCAATTTGCTGCGGATCGTCCAATACGAAATCCCCAGCTCGCGCTCCATTTCCTTGATATTGCCCTTGCTCTTCAAGAAAAGCACCACGAAATCGAAATCATTGGGCGCCAGGCGGGCGAACAGGTCGGGCTGAAAAGCGCCGCTCACCTCGGTGTTACACTGCGGGCAGGTCAGGCGCGTCACCAACAGATGGCTGCTACAGGATGGGCAAATTTTCGGTTGTTTGTTCATCGGCATCCTTTCTACTCCAATAATTTGATTATATATCAATATTTTTGGTTTGTCAACAATATATTTGATATTACTACTCTGCCAATTTAATATATAATTGGGCGGATGAACGCTTCGCTGCTGGCTACCAAATTCCACATTCCAGCGCCGCGCCTGAGTCAGGTTGCACGTGCGCGCCTGTTGGAGCAGCTTCAGTGTGGACTGGGCGAAAACCGCAAACTGACTCTCATCTCTGCCCCAGCGGGGTACGGAAAAACCACGCTGGTGGTTGAATGGCTGAATGCCATCCCTCATCGTCCAACTCCTGGTGGGCAAGCAGATGGGGTGAAGGTTTCCTGGCTTTCTCTTGACGAAGCCGATAATGATCCCATGCGCTTTATGCGCTATTTCCTGGCTGCCTTCCAACGCGCCGATAAAGCGCTCGACGCGCAAACCCAGTCTCTGATGGAAAGTCCCAGCCTGCCGCCGCTTCCCAGCCTGCTGGATGAATTGATCAATGAACTGGCAGCAATGAATGCCTTGCTCGTGATTGTGCTGGATGACTTTCACGTTATCAAAAACCCGGATATTCACACTGCGCTGGAATACTTTCTCGACCACCAACCAGCCTCCACCCACCTAGTTCTAACCACCCGCGCCGACCCGCTGCTACCGCTGGCGCGTTTACGCGCCCGCCGTCAGATGACCGAAATCCGCGCCCACGACCTGCGTTTCACGGCCCACGAGGCGCGCACCTTCTTCGAGCTGGCAAACCTGTCCTTGGCGGAACACGCTGTGCGCGCCCTGGACGAACGCACAGAAGGCTGGGCGGCTGGATTGCAGCTGGCAGCCTTGGCCTTGCAACATCATGCCGACCCAGATACTTTCATCGAGACCTTTCGCGGCAGTCACCGCTATGTGCTGGATTACCTGGCCGGAGAAGTCATCCAACAGCAGGACGAGGAGACGCGCGCCTTCCTGTCGCAAACCAGCATCCTTGACCGTTTCAACGCCGAACTGTGCAGCGCGCTCACCGGGCGGGTTGATTCACAGGACATCATCAACCGGTTGGAGCAATCCAACCTGTTTATTATTCCGCTGGATGACGAGCGCTGTTGGTTTCGCTACCACCATCTCTTTGCTGAATTTCTAAAAAGCCATCTGAAACGCACCCAAGCCGGCGATTTGCCATCCTTGCATCGCCGCGCTGCGCAATGGTTTCAATCGAACAACTACCCCGAAGATGCCTTGCAGCACGCCTTCGCCATCCCCGACTACGCTTACGTCAGCCGGCTGGTGATTGACAACTGGCGACTCATTTATCATAAGGGACGGTTAAGCACTGCCGTGCATTGGCTCGAGTCGTTACCCGGAGACTTGCTGCGCCAATCGCCGCCCTTGGGTGTGGCCTACTGCTGGACCTTGTTCATTCGCGGAGAATATGAGCGCATCGGCGAATATCTCGACGATATATCGCAGGCATTTGACCAAATGGTAGCAACTGGAAAATTTCCAGTAGAACACCCCGAGTACAATATTATCGCACAACAAGTGATTTTGTTACGCGCCGTCGTCATGCGGCATCAGGGGTCTGTTGCTGCTGCAATCGAGGATATCGAACAGCTCTTGCCTACGATTGAAGAATTACGAGAAAAACTTGGGCCATTGGTTGTCGATATGGGTTACACGGCCTGTTATTCACAGTTGGGCTACTCCTATGCAGCAGCGGGCGATTTCGACCAGGCAAACGAGTACTTAAGCCGCGTCAGTGCACACGCCCGTGCTTGTGGCAATTATTTCTCCCTGGCGCACGCCACCATGGAATGGGCAAAAATCAACCTGGCGCAAGGTCAAATAGAAAAAGCAGAACAAATCTGTCGTCGTGAACTCTCGCTTACAGAACAGCTGGCTTATACCGATTATCCGGCTTTTTGTTTGATTCAAATGGCGCTGGCAGATGTTTTGTGTGCGAAACAATCATGGGACGAAGCAGAAAGTCTATTGTCCCAGGGGTTGAAAACAGCCCGAAAAAGCGGCCACAAGTACTACCTGGCGCAGGGTTGCCTGGTTGCGGCGCGTATGCATCACGCGCAAGGGAGACCCACCCAGGCGCAAGAAAATATTCGCGAGGCGGAACAGATCGCGGCTTCGATTCACAATCGATTCCTGGAGGACGTGATTGCTCAAACCAGGG
This sequence comes from Anaerolineales bacterium, assembly GCA_020061105.1. Lineage (GTDB taxonomy): Bacteria > Chloroflexota > Anaerolineae > Anaerolineales > UBA4823 > JAGUYW01. Next base: position 5,712 of record JAGUYW010000035.1, read on the forward strand.
CAGCCTTGGAAAACCGACCATTGCCAGCGCAATCTTTGATAGAACCGCTGAGCGAGCAGGAAATGCGGGTGCTGAGACTGATCCTGGCGGGGAAATCCAACGCCGAAATCGCCGCCCAACTGGTCATCAGTGTGGGCACAGCCAAGTGGCATGTTCACAATATTCTGCAAAAACTAGGCGTGGGCAACCGTCCCCAGGCGATTGCCCGTGCCAGGGAATTGGGGATATAACTTTCATCCAGAGAAAATTTGAGCCGCGCTAGCGGCTTTTTTGTTTAAACCTACCCAACCAACCTATCCCGGGATAGGGGACAAAATGTAGAGCGGGGAATACACTGTAGTAGAAACCAATGGTCACTTAAACTGAGTAATCATGGCTGAAAGGTATCACGAGGTGAATGATGTATTCCCGACTACTCCGTAACGATATTCTAAAAAGCAAGGCTATCACGCTGACGACGATGCTGTTTGTCGCTGCGGCAGCCATGCTGGTGGCGCTGGCAGCCATCCTGGTTGTCAACCTTGCTGGGGCGATTGATACCCTGATGACACAGGCGAAAACGCCGCACTTCATGCAAATGCACGCCGGCGAGCTGGACCGGGCGCGGCTGGCGGCTTTTGCAGAACAGAATGAGATGGTTGCCGATTTCCAGGCGGTTGAATTTCTCAACATGGACGGCGCGCAGTTTTTATTCGCCGCGCCTGGTTCTGCAGGCCGTTCTCTGGCGGACAGCGTCCAGGATAACGGCTTCTCGGTTCAGAGCGAAAAATTCGATTTTCTGCTCGACCTGGATGGCAACGTTATCACCGTCTTGGATGGGGAAATCTATATCCCCATCGCCTACATGCAGGATGGCACCGCCACGGTTGGCGACACGCTTACCGTAGCCGGGAAAAGCTTCACCATCGCCGGCGTTCTGCGCGATTCCCAAATGCAACCGCTGCTCTCCTCGTCCAAGCGCTTCCTGGTGAGCCAAAATGATTTCGCAGCCCTCCAACAATTTGGCAGCATGGAATACCTGATCGAGTTCCGCCTGCATGACCTGGAAAATCTGGGCGCGTTCGAGGCCGCCTACACCGCCGCTGGGCTCGAGTCCAACGGGCCGACCCTCACCTATGCGCTATTCAGGATGTTCAACGGTCTTTCTGATGGTCTGATGATTGCGGTCATTCTCCTGATCAGCGCGTTGGTGATTGCCATCGCCTTCCTGTGCATCCGTTTCACCTTGCTGGCAAAAATCGAGGATGACTACCGCGAAATCGGCGTGATGAAAGCGATCGGGCTGCGCGTTGCTGATATCAAGAAAATCTACCTGACCAAATATGTCGCCATTGCGGCGCTGGGCAGCCTGCTCGGGTACGGGCTCTCCTTTGTCTTTCGGGATGTGCTGCTCGCCAACATCCGGCTGTACATGGGCGAAAGCGAAAACGCCTCCCTGGCGCCGCTTTTGGGCGTTGCCAGCGTCGCGCTGGTCTTCCTGGCAATCAGCGCTTATGTGAACAGCGTGCTGGGGCAATTTCGAAAAATCTCCCCCGCAGAAGCTGTCCGTTTTGGGGTCTCGCAGGAAAAATCGGGCGGGGCAAGGCGCTTCCGCCTGAGCATGAACAAACTGCTTGGCGTAAATGTTTTCTTGGGGGTCAAGGATGTTCTCGCCCGCAAAAGCCTGTACGCCACCATGCTGGCGGTGCTGGTGCTGGCAGCGTTCATCATTATCGTCCCGCAGAATTTGCACAACACCATCGCATCCAAAAGTTTCATCACTTACATGGGGGTTGGGGATAGCGACATGCGCATTGATATCCAGCAGACCGATCACATCTCCGAGAAAGCAGCGGAAATCGCCACGGCGATGGAATATGACCCATCCATTTCCAGGTTCGTTGTGCTGACCACCCAAACATTCAGCGTGAAGCTAGATGACGGCTCTGAAGAACGCCTCAAGGTTGAACTAGGCGATCACTCGGTCTTTCCCCTGGCTTATGCCACGGGACGCGCTCCCACAGCAGAGAACGAGATCGCGCTTTCGGTGCTGAATGCCAGTGAATTGGGCAAAACGGTGGGGGATAGCATCACTCTGTTGATCAATGAGCGCGAGATAACGCTCACAGTCTGCGGTACATATTCCGATGTGACCAACGGCGGCAAGACTGCCAAAGCGGTTTTCTCCGACGGTTCGGCGGACACGATGTGGAGCGTCATCACTGCAGAACTTACAGATCCATCCCTGGTGGATGAGAAAATATCCGAATATGCAGGCAAGTTCGCTTACGCCAAAGTTTCGGATATTGATGAATTCATCCAGCAGACCTACGGTGGAACCATCAAAGCCATCGGTAAGGCTGCTTATGCCGCCGTCGGCGTTGCGCTGGCGCTCACCGTGCTGATCACCCTGTTGTTCATGCGCATGTTGGTTGCCAAAGACCGCTACGCGATTGCGGTGATGAAAGCGTTCGGTTTTACGAATTCGGACATCCAGGCGCAGTATATAGCACGCTCAGGTTTCGTCCTGAGCCTGGGCATTTTGCTCGGCACACTGCTGGCAAATATACTTGGGGAGGCGCTGGCGGGGGCGGTGATTGCATCGTTTGGGGCGGCTTCCTTCAAATTTATCGTCAACCCGGCCTTTGCCTACCTTCTCAGCCCGCTGCTGATGGCAGGTGTGGTGCTGGCTGCCACAGTCTTCGGCACCCTGGATGCAGGCCAAATCAAAATTTCTGAAAACATAAAGGAGTAATTCATGAACACACTCATTCGCAGTGAAAATATCGTCAAGTCTTTTGGCGAAGGTGATGAAAAACGCAATGTGCTCGATGGCGTCTCGCTTGAAATCAACCAGGGTGAATTCGTGGCGGTGATGGGACCTTCGGGTTCTGGAAAGTCTACCCTGCTGTACGCCCTGAGCGGTATGGATAATGTAGATCGTGGAAAAGTGATCTTCGACGGCGCAGATTTGTCGTCAATCAAGGAAAATGAACTCGCCGACCTGCGCCGCACGAAAATGGGCTTTATCTTCCAGCAGCCAACCCTGCTGAAAAATCTGAATATCCTTGACAACATCATCCTGCCATCCATGCGCAATGGCAGCAAAAATGGCGCCCAGCTCACCGAAAAAGCCAAGTTGCTGATGGAAAATACCGGCCTTGCCGGGCTGGAAAATCGTGACATCACCCAGGCTTCGGGAGGACAACTCCAGCGGGTCGGGATCTGCCGCGCCTTGATGGGCAACCCTAAAATTATCTTCGGCGACGAGCCAACCGGCGCCCTGAATTCTACCTCCGCAAACGAAATCATGACCATTCTTTCTCAGATTCATCAGTCAGGCGTGACCATCCTGCTGGTGACGCACGATGTTAAAGTAGCTGCGAAAACCGGGCGCGTGTTGTTCATTTTGGATGGCAAGATTGCCGGCGAATACCTGCCCGGTGATTACGATGAAACCCGTGATAACCTCAAAGCCCGTGAGGAAAGCCTGACCACCTGGCTTTCTGAAATGAAGTTTTAAAGGATAGGCGCTCACATGATTACCTTTTTCGACTTAAGGATGAACCCAGACCCCGAAACCGTCGCTGCCATTGCATCCTTGTATCCCGAACAACTACGCTACAAGGCGCTAGGCTCTGCAGCAATTAAGCCATGTATTGGGTGTTGGTCGTGTTGGTTGAAAACGCCAGGCAGGTGTGCCTTTAAAGACACTATGGCGGAAAGCTATCCGGACTATGTTAATTCCGACAAAGTCGTCCTGCTCATGGATACAGCTCAGGGCTTTATCAATCACAGCGCCAAGGCATTTATTGACCGCACCATCCCGCATTACCATCCCTATATTGAAATTGTGGATGGGGAATGCCATCACAAAGCACGCTATGAGCGCTACCCAGAGCTTCACTTCTACTTTGATGATCAGGATCTCAATCAAGAGGAAGCCCAAGTCATCGAGGATTATCTTTACAGAATAGCCTATCATTTTCTGTCAAAGGCCTACCGCATTCACAAGAACCCCACCTGGGCTTTGACAGAACTGCGCCCGCGCAGCGCCAGGAACAAGGCCTTGAGGCCCAATGCCGCCGCAAGGGTGGACAAACTCATTCTCTACAATGGTTCACCCAGGCTGAGGGGCAGCAATACCGCGCTCATCCTGCGGGCGATTTCAGATGCCTATGGCCCAAATATTGTCATTCGCGATCTAAAGCAAAAGAAAATGTGGGCGCAATGGGCATCGGACTTTCCTTTGGAGAGCGCCGTCATCTTCGTTCTGCCCCTTTACGTACATGCCATGCCTTCTCATTTGATGGCATTTATTGAAATGCTGCAACCTTCCAAAGGCTCTCTGGGTTTCATCGTACAGCAAGGTTTTCCAGAAAGCAGCCAATCTTACTTCTTGGAAGCCTACTTTGAAAGGTTGACCCAGCGCCTTCAAAGAGATTATCTGGGTACAGCCATCAAAGGCGGCGTTGAGGGTTTCCAACTTCAGCCAGCCAAAGAGCAAGAAAAGATTCTGGCGCCCTTTGTGAAATTAGTCGGATCCGTGCTTGAAAGCGGTCAAATGTCCGCACCGATCCTGGCTGAACTGGCAGACAAAGCTTATTTATCAAAAGGGATGCTTTTTATGTTCAAGCTCCTGGCTCCTACAGGCTTGATTAACGCCTTTTGGGATCGGCAATTAAAACAAAACAACGCATTCCAACAACGTTTTGACAAGCCTTACGACAAGTGTGATGTTACGGTTTCGTGAGAACCTCCCCTGAATGGTAAATTTTTCGCAAATCTATGCAGCTTTATGAATAAAAAAAGGAGGCTGAAATGAAAAAGATTGATGTATATGCCTATGGCGTCATTGCTTCAAGCGAACTTCATCTGCTGAGCATGCCTTTCCCCTCCCCCGATGGCTACGCAGAGATCGCCGAGACCCATTTCATGACCGGGGGCGAAGCTCTGAACTCTGCGATCGTCCTGAGCCGCCTGGGCTTGAGCGTCCAGCTCGACGGCAACTGGATTGGTGATACACCTGCTGGCGAACGGCTCCTGACAACCATCCGTAGCTACGGGATAGACGCCCAGCGCTTGAGGGTCAAGAAAGATTTTGCCGGGGTTCGGGAAATCGTCTTTTCAGATGAGCACAGCCGCACCATCTTTGGCAATTACATTGAGCTGTTGTCCACGACACGGAAGTGGAATCTGCCCCAAAAAGCAGACCTGGTAAAGGCAAAGATGGTTTGTGTAGACCCGCCGTTTCAAGCCGAAAGCGCCCTGGTCGGGACTTATGCGGTCGAACTGGGCGTGCCCTTTGTATCCATTGATTGCCCCTATGACCAACCACTGTCTGGCGCCGCCGCAGCAGTCATCATCTCCGGCGAATTTCGGAACCGGCAATATCCCCAGGCGGAGTTATCCGCGCTGTTTGTTGAATACCAACAGCGTGCTCAAGGCCTGGTGGTGTTCACGGTGGGAGATGATGCCATCTTGTATGGCAGAAGGGGAATGCCCAGCAGGCAGTTCAAGCCCTATCCTGTCCAGGTGATCGATAGTGCTGGGGCGGGGGATTCGTTTCGGGCTGGCGTCATTTATGGGTTATTGCAGCAGTGGAGCGATGACCAAACCATCCAATACGCTTCGGCAGTAGCAGGCATGGTGTGTGCGAGCTTCCCAGGGGTGCTGAACAGCCCCACGCACATCCAGGTCATGAAATTTATTCAAGAGCATGAAGCCGAGCATCGGAATAAAGAAAACCGGAGGATCTCATGAACCACAGCGATCGTTCCATCGTTTACCAAATCCGCCTGGAAGGGCATGTCTGCGAAGATTGGTTCGAGGGCTTTGCAGTTGAGACATGCCCACAGGGCGAGACCATCATCACTGGGATGATGGATCAGTCTGCCCTGCAAGGCCTGCTAGGCCGCATTTGCGATCTGGGACTGGTGCTTCTATCTATCCAAAGCGACCTCAACAAGAAAGGAATTACTCATGAATAAATCAAAAAAACTCGGAGGCTGTATGACCTTCCTGCTGATCCCAATCATCCTGCTGACCGCTTATGTGCTGTATTCGCAATGGGCCTCCCACACCCCCGCCATTCTCGGCGCAGATGGCAAGCCCTTGCCTGGCAGTATCGCCTCGCTCGAAAAAGTCAAACTTGGCGGCGTAGATCAGTGGCTCATCATGCGCGGTCACGATATCAACAAGCCGGTGCTGCTCTTTCTCTCTGGCGGCCCTGGCGGCAGCGAAGCGGGGCGCGTCCTGCGCTTCAACCGCGAACTGGAGAAGCACTTCGTGGTGGTGATCTGGGAACAGCGCGGCTGCGGTAAATCCTACCCCTCGTATTACCCCAAATCCGCCTTAACCGTCGATCAGTATGTGTCCGATTTGATCGAACTGAGCGAAATGCTGCGCCAACGCTTCGACGAGCAGAAAATCTACCTGGTTGGGCATTCGTGGGGCACCATTATCGGCGTGCTGGCCGCCCAACAGCGCCCCGACCTGTACCACGCCTACATCGGCACAGCCCAGATGGTGGATGTGCAAGAGACCGACCGCATCATTTATGACCTGGTGATGGATCATTCCCGAAAAACAGGCGATATCAAGTTCGTGAAAACGCTCGAAAAACAAGGCCAACCACCCTATTATGGCAAAAGCCCGATCCAGCCCTACGCCACGCTTTTCGGGCGCGAATACCAGCTCTTTGAAGTTCCGAATATCAAGGATGAAACCTACCGCCGCGAAGGCGACGCCATTCTGCTGATGCTCAAACAGCCCGAATACGGCTGGCTCGATCGGGCTTATTACCTGCTCGGTCTGATGAACACTTTCAATGTGGTGTACCCGCAGTTACAAGAGATGGACTTCCGCCTGGATGTCACCCGCCTCGAACTGCCAGTCACTATCGTGCTGGGACGCCACGACATGAACAACCCCTCCCAGATCCCTGAGGAATACTTTAACCTGCTCGAAGCGCCTGAAAAAGAATTGATTTACTTTGAAAACTCCGGGCATGGCATGATCTGGGAGGAAGCCAACCTGTTTCACAGCTTGCTGATTGACAAGATCGTCCCAAAAACCTATCACTAAAAGGAAAACAAAATGAATAAAACACATACCTTCCCATCTCTAAGTCGCAGAGATTTCTTGAAACTCACTGCCGCAACCGGCGGATTGGCCATTGGCGGTCACTTGCTCGACACCTTCTCCCCATGGCTCGATTACGAAGAGCAGGCCGCCCAACCGGTACAGCCCATTGCCCAGGAGGAACCAATGTCACAACAAATGCAAAGTATGCTGCGCTTTGCCACCCTGGCCGCCAACGGACACAACACCCAGCCCTGGAAATTTTCAATTCACCAGGACACGATCGAAATTTACCCTGACTACAGCCGCCAATTGCCGGTAGTCGACCCAAACAACCGCGAATTGTGGATCAGCCTGGGCTGCGCCTTGGAAAACCTGCTGCTGGCGGCGAAGGCAGCAGGTTATGCACCCGAAGTTGCCTATCCAGATGTGGATGAAAGCATTCGCGTGCGGTTATCGAGCGATACTCCCCAAACTACTGCCCTGTTCAATGCCATCCCGCTACGCCAGACAACACGCTCTGTTTATGACGGCCAACCGGTACCGGCTGCTGACCTGGACAAAGTGCAAGCCCTCCCATTGGAACCAGGAGTATCCCTGCACTATCTAATGACCCCAACAGAGCTGGAAACTGCATTAGAATATATCAACGAGGGCAACCTGCGCCAATATGCCAATCGCGCCTTTGTGGATGAGCTAATTTTCTGGCTGCGCTTCAACAAAAAGGAGGCAATGGCTGCCCTGGATGGACTGTACTCACGCTGTTCGGGAAATCCAGAAGTGCCGGGTTGGCTTGGGCGAATCTTCGTCAAGAGTACAAAACCACAGCAGCAAGCGGACGCGGATGCCAAGAAGTTCCGCAGTTCGTCTGGGGCGGTCGTCATCGTTACCGATACAGACGAAAAGGCGGCCTGGGTGCGCGCCGGCCAACAATATGAAAGGCTCACGCTGCAAATGACCGCCTTGAACATCAAATCGGCGCTGCTCAACCAACCTATCGAAGTTGCGGAGCTTCGTGGTCAATTCCAAAGCGCGTTCAACCTTGAAACCCGTTTACCGCAACTGTTGGTGCGTTACGGCTATGCCCAACCCATGCCCAGATCCCTGCGGCGACCGGTCGAACAGGTTCTAATGGTGGAAAAAACCGATGCCTGGTCAATCTCTGTCTCGGGGTGATTATCAAAAATTAGGAGCTATAAACATCTTATGAACATCCTTGACTCTCAACGGGAAATGCGCTCGGCCTTCCTGGGCGGATTTGCCGGGCAACTGGTTTCCGGCCTGATTTGGCTAGCAGCCGCGGCGCTGGGAACCTGGCTCTCGCCGGCGGCGGGTATGGCTGCGCTGTTTTTCGGCAGCATGGGTATCTTTCCGCTGACTCAAATTGTGGTGCGACTGCTGGGGCGCCCCGGCAAGGTCAGCCCGCAGAACGGCTTATGGGCGCTCGGCTCGCAGGTCGCCTTCACCGTCCCGCTGAACTTCCTGCTGGTAGGCGCAGCAACCCTGTACCGTGAAACCTGGTTCTTCCCGGCGGCGATGATCGTGGTCGGTTCGCATTACCTGCCATTTCTCACCCTGTATGGGATGAAGCTGTTCGGTGTTTTAGCAGGGCTGCTGGTCGTGGCTGGGGCTGGCCTGGCGCTATACGGGCCGCCCATTTTCAGCCTGGGCGGCTGGCTGACAGGGGTCGTCCTGGTTGCCTTTGCCTTTGCCGGGCGACAGAGTGTTTTAGACGAGGAGCGGGTTGAGAAATGAAATGGCCTTCCCGTGGAAAGGTAGGAAAAACGATGTGGATGATGGTAATCTTTTTTCTATCCAGCGGCCTGGTTTTTCTAGCAGTCCTGTTCGCCTGGAGCCCGGGCCAACCGCAGCCTTTCCTCGGTGAAAGTGGAAAACCGCTGGCAGGCAGTCTTTCAGAAAAAATCTACGTCGAAATCAACGGCCTCGAACAAGGTATGTTCATCAAGAGCAAGAACATCCACAACCCGGTGCTACTTTTCCTGCATGGCGGACCCGGCATGCCGGAATACTGGCTCACTCAGCGCTATCCCACCGGGCTCGAGAACCATTTTACAGTAGTCTGGTGGGAACAGCGTGGGGCGGGTCTTTCCTACCATGCCGATATTCCGCCCGAAACCATGACGGCGGAGCAATTTATCGCAGATACACTCACAGTGACCCGCTATCTGCTCAAACGCTTTGATCAGAAGAAAATCTATCTGATGGGGCATTCCTGGGGCAGTTATATCGGAATCCAGGTCGCGGCGCAAGCGCCTGAGTTATTTCATGCCTACATCGGCATAGGGCAGGTTTCATACCAAATCCAATCGGAACAACTGGCATATCAATACGCTCTTGCGCAGTACAAGAACAATGGAAACCTTCGCATGCTGCGCAGATTGGAAGCCGCGCCGCCCAGCCTGACAGTTCCCCTTCCGGCCGCCTACGAGGCGTTGCGCGACGAGTACATGCACAGCCTGGGCATCGGCACAACCCGTGAGATGACATCGGTCGTCACAGGGATTTTCCTGCCGTCCTGGCAGTTCCGAGAATACACGCTGGCTGAGAAGGTCAACTTGTGGCGCGGCAAGGTTTATTCCCGTTCACGCGAATTCAGCCTGTGGGATACGATGCTGACCGCCGATTTAACCGAACGGGTAAAGGAGCTGGCAATCCCGGTCTATTTCTTCCACGGTAAATACGATTTCACCTGCGCTTACCCGCTGGTAAGGGCATATTTTGATGCATTGCAAGCGCCGCTGAAAGGGTTTTATACGTTTGAGACCTCTGCACACTCGCCCATTTTTGAAGAACCCGAAAAAGTGATAAATATCATGTTGGAAGACGTGCTGAAGGCATCAAATCTACTCGCGGATTGAAATCAAATTCATGCCACCCCTGATCGCCTGGGGCAGCATGTTGTTTACCACCTTGTTGCCGAATTTCGCCAATTTCAGCTCAGGCGTACTTCTCTCCCCTGCACCTGACTGCGATAAATGCCATCCAGAATAACTTGCACCACCAGCGACTGCTCCGGCGGAACCGGTGAAGGGCGGCCTTCGACAATCGCCTGGGCAAAATCCATGCATTCCAGGGCGTGCGGGCCGAGGGGGTCTTCAGTCCAAACGAGTTGCGTATCGACCAGCTGCTGGGCTTCGTAATCACTAAAGTGCAGTTGGGCGCTCGGCCACTGACAGCCGCCCTCTGCGCCATATAACCACACCTTCACGTCTTCGCGCGGCTGGTGGTGCAGCAGCCAGCTGACTTCCAGCACCAGAGTCGCCCCATTTTCGAAGCGCACCAGACCCGCCGCGAAATCTTCCACATCCACATCCGGCGGCACCAGGCCGGCTTCATAGGTGGTGAAAGCCCCAGCGTGATGCGCCAACCCAATGCGCGCCGTTCCGCTCACGGTCACAGGCTGCGGGTACCCCATCAACCACAGCGCCATATCCAGAACATGTACTCCGATATCGATACACGCCCCACCCCCTGCTCGATCTTTATAAATGAAAGTCGGGCGGGGCGGTAAATCGGAGCGCCGCAGCCACCAGGCGCGGGCATGGTAGACTTCGCCCAAAGCCCCCTTGTCAATCTCTGCCTTCAGCGCCCGCGAAGCGCCCCGATAGCGCATGTGTTGGGCGGTCATCAAGAGCTTCCCCGAACGGTCACGGGCGGCAATCATTTTTCGGATCTCGGCCGGCGTAGGAGCGAGCGGCTTTTCGCAGATCACATGCTTGCCAGCTTCCAAGGCCGCCACGACCTGCTCGGTATGGAACATGTTCGGGCTGCAAATATCGATGATGTCCAGGTCGGAGTCGGCGATCAAATCGGCCGGATGGTCGTAAAATTTCATACCCGTCTGCGCTTGCTGCCAGATCTCACGCCTGGCCGGGCGCAGATAGCTGCCGGCGACCAGTTCGGTGTGCGGGGAGGCCTGCCAGCCGGGGACATGGGCCAGAGCGATGTCGCCCAGCCCAATCAACCCGACTTTCAACGTTTTTGCCATGGTCTTATGCTCCTTTTTAATCAACAATGCTTGTACGAGGTAGTTGCAAGGCGCCGAAAACCAGGCGCCTTGCAACCAGGAAGTGGTTTCGTTCAACGATGCTTATGCCTGGCTGGTGCAGCGCACCCAAACCAGGTGTGCTGCAGCCAGGCAGCGATCCAGGGCTTATTTTCTTCTTCTGCAAAGCCTGGCGACCCCGAAGACCAGCGCCAGCAAGGCTGTCAGTGTCCACACGCCAGTGGAGCTTGGGTGGTTGGCGACAAAAGACTGGTACACTTCGGCCCCATCGGGGGATGGATACACATCGCTCAGGCGCGCCAGGACTTGCTCATCATCGCGCCGCAGGCGGTTCTGCACCCACTGTGGGAAGGCATCCAATCCTTCTTCGAAGGAAATTTTCTCCACTTTGGAGGCGTGGTAAACCTGGCCTTTGAAAATCAACTGGCAACTGCCAGCAGCCATAACATTCTGAAACCAGTCTACATGCTGCCCATAGGGCAAAGGCAGGATAAAAGCATCTCCCTGGCGCACAGCCACAATGGGTGTATTATAGGCTGTCCCAGAGCGCCGCCCGGTATGCAGGATGACCGACCAAAAGCTGTTCGGCCGGCCGGCAAAGCTGAGCGCAAAGGGGTTGAAATAGCGCCCGTTGAAGAAGCGGATTTTTTCCAGCAATCGTGCGCGTATGAGGGCTTTTTCTTGAGTGTTCATTTGATCCATCCTTTTGGTTTAGCTTAATTGTACTACCCTTCCAGATAGAAAGAAACACCCCCTGGATGTCCTACCGGCGCGAAAGCCATTCTTCTGGTAATCCTGCAATGGCTAAATCTTTGAATCGAAGTGGATGGGAACTTCGATAATCACAATATCTTTATTCGGCCTTAAGAGCGTTCTCAAACGGGCAGCGTCTTGATTATGCAAAACTTCGCCGATCTTGTAAATTGGCAAAAATGCCGGGATCACCACAGTAGTCAGTTGATCGGGAAATTCGACATTGTTGACCTGCTCGATATACTCCACCACCGGGGTAAGAATATCACGGTAGTCATATTCGATCGGAATCAGTTTCATGCGCCGGGTGATGGGAGCAAAACGCTTCCATCGCCGCATCACCCGCACTTTCATCTCTGGAGAAGAAATGATGCAAATCGCCCGCACGTTGCGGGAGATGCGCCGGGCATACGCCAGGGCGCGCAGCGTGCCGCGGTGGATATCCCCAATTGGCACGATCACGACATCGGCTACCGGCGTCAGATCGTGGGCAGTCAATCCATCAACGCTTAACACTCGGGCCACTCGTTCATAATGCAGGCTGATCGAATGGAACATGTAGACCAGGAGTGGGATGATAAGCGCCACAATCCAGGCGCCTTCCAAAAATTTGGTAGAGGTCAGGATCAAGAAAACGATAAAGGTGATCGTCGCGCCGATTCCGGCCAACAATCGTTTCCAGCGGGCGCTGCGCTCATAATGAATTTCGGTGACATGGGTGCGCTCTGATTCGCCAGGTTTCAGGCGGGCGATGCGCCCCATCAAGCGAAACATCCCACTTTGCGACAGGGTAAAGCCCAGCATCACCCCCAGGGCATACAAGGGCAGCATGGCGATCTCGTTTGCCTGGAAAACGATCACCATCAGCGAAGAGACCGCCGCCAACACCAGGATTCCGCCGCTGAACACCAGGCGGTCGCCACGGTTTCGCATCCAGCGCGGCAAGAAATTGTCTTGCGCCAGGAAGTAACTCAAGCGCGGAAAATCTTGATAGCCCGTGTTGGCGGCCAGGAACAGGATGGCCGCAGTAAAAAACTGCACCCAGTAATACAACCAATTGCCGCCGGTAATCTGGCGGGCGAGCTGCGACAAGATACTTTCGGCTTCTTCCGGAACCAGGTGCAGGTGAGTGGCCAGGTAGGTAATCCCGATAAACAGCGACATGGCGATCAAGCCCATCGCCAGCATGGTCTTGGCTGCATTCTTAGCCTCGGGCGGCTTAAAAGCTTGCACCCCATCGCTGATGGCTTCGATGCCCGTCAGCGCCGTACAACCGCCCGAAAAGGCCCGTAGCAGCAGCCAGACATAGGCAAACCCGGCCAAGGAAGTCGTTGGCGCCACCTTATGCGTCTCGACAATCAGGGGCGCTGCGCCAAACCAACCAAAGGTGCGCGCCAACCCAAGCATTAGAACCATCCATACCCCCACCACAAATGCATAGGTTGGGATGGCAAAGACCGTGCCGCTCTCGCGCACACCGCGCAGATTGACCCATGTAATGAGCATGATCGCCAACAAGGCGATCTCTATTCGCAGCGGAAAAACCTCAGGAAAAGCAGATGTCACCGCTCGCACTCCCGCCGAGACCGACACCGAAACAGTCAGGATATAATCGGTCAACAGCGCCGCAGCGGCGAATAGCGAGGCCGTTCTTCCCAGGTTGTCTTTGGCGACGATATAGGCGCCCCCGCCGCCCGGGTAGTGTAAGATAGTTTGGATATAGCTGAACACCACCAGGAACACCAGGCCTGCCACAGCCAACCCTAACGGCAGGGTAATCGGCAGAGCCGCACTCCCCAACACGATCAACACGCTCATTATTGCTTCGGTAGCGTAGGCGTTACTGCTGATCGGGTCGGAGGCAAACACCGCCAGAGCCCGTACCTTATCCAACCGCTCGTGAAGATCCCAACTGGATGGAAAAGGCTTGCCGATGATGATTTCTTTGAATTTCCCGTTGGTAAATTTGCCCATTTTGATATTTTCGCCGCGAAGGCAGATTATATCACTAAGAATCAATAAGCCACCTTACACCGGCGCAAATTTTCATGTACAATATTAATAAGATGACTTTAGACGCCCGTAAATCGATCCTTTTCCTGGCCGCTGACCCCACCGATGCCGCCCGTCTGCGCTTGAGCGAAGAACTGCGCGAAATTGGCGAAAAACTCAAACTCTCCCAGCGCCGCGACGAATTCATCCTGCACCAGCGCCTGGCGACCCGCCCGGCCGATATCAGCCTGGCGATGCTCGAAGTTTCCCCCGAAATTGTGCATTTCTCCGGCCACACCAGCAGCGCTGGCGGGCTGCTGGTGGAAGATCGCAGTGGGCGCCATTTGCCGATCGCCCCGGCTTCCCTATCAGCCTTCTTCGAGCGCTTTTCGGGGGTGGTCAAATGCGTGCTGTTGAACGCCTGCTATTCCTTCGCCCAGGCCCAGGCCATCGCTCAGCATGTCGATTACGTGATCGGCATGAACGCCGCCATCAGCGACCGCGCTTCCATTGCCTTCTCGATTGGCTTCTACCAGGCGCTCGGCTCCGGGCGCTCCTACGAAGAAGCCTATAAATTCGGCTGTGTACAGATCGGCCTGGAAGGGCTGCAAGAAAGCACCGTCCCTGTTTTGCTGCGCAAACCGGAAGCGCCTGAAACGGCGCCCGAAATCAAAATCGCCCGCATCCAGGAGGCTTTCATTCAAGACCTGGTGCGCTACAATCCACATTTACTGGTCGAGTGGGAGCAAGCCCTGGCGAGCGGTTACTGGCGGGCGAAAATCGACTGCCGCGATGAACTTCTGATGGCCGACCTGGCCAGCGTGGTGGCTTCGGCCCTGGATTCGCAAGGCGTGGCCGGCAGCAGCATCGAAAACGCTGAAATCGCCCTCACCATCCTGGCGCGCAACGTCATCCAACATGCTGGTTCTCCGATCGGCGAGATCGAAATCGCCTTCAACATCAAACATAAGCGACTGTATATCTCGGTCTCCAGCCTGGGCGATTCCTTCTCCATTACCACGGTGCTTTCCAAGTTCCAGCACGAATCGACTGAAATGCAAAAGATGCACGGCCTGCAGCGCCTGATGGCGCGCGGCGACGTGCGCATTCTTCACCAGCCCGGCATCAATACCGTGTGCTTCACTACCCGCCTGTCGCATAAGACCGCCCAGGGGCCGGACTTCCTGGCTGTGCGCCTGACCCCCCGCCTGGTGGTGATCGGCGCTTCTGAGTTTACTTACCCGGTATGGTATTACAAGCTGTACAGCGCCCGCCAGGCAAAAACCGACTTCCGCCCGACGGTCAATTTCGAACCCATCAAACACTCCCTGATCCAGCAATGGACTCAGCCGCTGCCGGTGGTCATCGATATCGGTTACCAACCGCCTGGCTGGACGCTCAACGAAATCGAACTGCACGTGCTGATGTCTTTCCGCAGCCTGTGCGCTTCCCTGGCACGCGACGAAAGCTTTAAACTACTCTCGCCGGTGCCCGAGCGCTGGGAGGCAATCCCCGATAGTTAGCTGAATCAAAAAAAACCGGGGTTCTCACCCCGGCATTTTCATCTAACTGCGGCTTATTCCGCGGCGACTTTCTTTTTCGCCTTTCTGCGCCTGAAAAAGAAAAACAATCCTACACCTACCAGCACCAGCAACGGCCAAAACAGCGCTACGATCCAGATCAGCAAATCCATCAAGCCTTGATACAGCCGCACGCTGGTCTTGGAGGCGTTCTGGAAGGTCCCGCCGGGGTTCCAGCCAGGCGTTGGGGTCGGCGTGGGCGTGAGCGTGGGTGTCAGGGTTGGTGTGGGAGTAGGGCGCTGCGGGCTCAGGCTGACTGTGATGGTGGAGAAAGCCGAACGCCCTTCATAGAATTTCATCATGCCCTTGATCTGGGCGATCTCTTTCTCCAACTGCGAGAGCGTGGCATTGACCCGCAGGGCATCCTCCACCGTATCGGCCTCATCCAGGAAGCTGCGCACCCGCGCTGCCGTGGCTTCCAGGTTGGTCAGGCGGGTTTGCAGGTCGGCGTACTCCGAACTGACATCCTGCCCGCTGCTGCTTTCGTTGATCACCTGGATTGCCAGGCGGCGCAAAGCCGCCATGGTCTGCTCGAACATCCCCGATGGCACGCCCAGCCGGAAGCTGGCAAATTTGAACCCGCCTTCGACATAGCTGTTCGAACTGATCACGTAACCGCCCTGCTGCTGCGCCAGCGAAACCACCTGGTCGATGACCCGGTCGGTGTCGGCTACCAGCAAATCGATGCTGCCGTCCTTGATAATCATCGGCGACTGCCCGCTGTAGGAGGTCAGCAGCAGGCTGCCTTCCCCCTCCGCCTGGGCTACCTGGGTGGCTTGCGGAATGGCGGGTTGTTCGGGGGCTCTCTCAGCCGCCATGGTGGGCATACCTACAACTTCCTTTTCTACCGCGACTTCCACAGTCCGAATCACCGGTGCGGGGGCTTGCATCTGCGGCGGCGAACAAGCCCCCAACAGCCCCCCAATCAACAGCAGCACGGTTGCGTTGACGAAGAAAAATCGGGCTGCTCGGCCATTTTTAAAGAATTGGTGCCTGGTTTTCATGACGCTCCTCCTTTGATGATCTATCCTACTTAATTTTACCCCCGATCAGTGCGCCAGGATCATTATTCTTTCCATTTTCTTTACAGCCTGACGATTTTTTCGTGCCGGTTCCGGATGAAGCATTTGCAGATTCACCATCCTAAGTCCGACCCGCCATTCGCGTATTCGCGGCCCATTCGAAGGAAGGCAGCCCCGCCCTCCAAGCCTCATTTGCGTAATCGCGACCTTATTCGTGGTTCCCTTTGCGGCTTTGCGAGAGATCATACCCGCCCTATCCAGCACAAAATTGTTCTTTCAAGGTCTTGATCCACGTTTGTTTTAGGCGTACCCGTAAAACTTATCCATCATTGGCCATTGGCACCCTGGTCGAAGGCTTTGACAACTTCGCTGATCAACCCCAGGCTGTTCGGGCCATAGATCTCTCCGCTGATGGGATTGATCGTGCCACGGATATTGTACATCAGGCGCATGTTGGTCATTTTTTTAGCGGGATCAACCGCCAGCGCCTGGTCATCCATGGCGACATGCACCACTCGCCCCGCCATGAGATGCCACTGGCTGTTTTCAACCAAAGGGCGGCTCCATTCCAGGCGACACTCGATATTAACCTGGCATTCGGCGATGCGTGGGGCGCGGATGACTTGCGTCGCTTCCACAGTCAGGCCGGCCTCGCTGATCTCATCATTACCGGCTTCGTTGACATGGATCGTTTCGAAGCATTTTTGATAGTCATCCAGCGACGGATAATTGAGACACCATTCACCTTCGCGTAAGATATTGGCGTAGGTGTGAGTAGAATCCATTACGCCCAAGATCGATGTATAGTTATCACGATCGCCAACCAGAAATCCCCAGGCGTGCAGGCATGCGTTCGGCGCTCCATTTTCTTTTCGGGTGGTAATGATGAATATTGGTTGTGGAATATTGACAACATAGTCCAGCCAGGAGAAAAGATTGTACGAACCTGGCCAGATCTCTTCAAGGTTTTCTGGCGTGCTTATCGCAATTTCATGTTTCATTATCTTGTCTCCTCTATATTTATTTTACTCCCTAATAGCAGGTCTGGATCATTAACCCACTTCCTTTCTATGAGAAAGTGAATTTCTGAGGCTATGCCAAAAGGCCAACCTTGAGAACATTCAAAGTAAGCGCGTAATCTGGCGCAATGAGTTTAAAAACGGCCTGGCTGCGTATGACTTTTTCGCGGCGATCTCATCGTCCTGGTGGTATGCAAAGTTTCCCCTAGATGAGATTGAGAAGGACTCTCATCGGACACGCGACTATTTCAACCGAAAGAATGTCAATATTATTTCTGATGATATTGTCGTCGCGTACGGGTACAAGCCGTAATTTAGTTCATATTACGTGTGATAATCAACGCTCCGGCGCTTTGGGTAGCAGCAACAACAGCGGCAGCGCCAGCAGCGAGATCCAGGCGCTCCAAACAAACACCTCCCGCAGCCCGATCAGATCGCCAAAATAGCCCACCGCCAGCGAGGCAGGCGGGCGTAGAACGAAGGCGATCAGCATGAACAGCCCGTTGCCCACCGCCCGGTGGTGCGGCATCTGCTCCTGCACCATCGCCAACATCACCGGCGTGGTCGATAGCGCCGTAAAACCCAGCAGCAGCAGCAGCGGCAGCGTCCAGGCGCCCTGGCTGTTCATAAACAGCAGCATGAAAGCCGCCGAACTGAGCGTCGCCGCGGCCAGGATGCGCCGCCGGCCTAAGCGGTCGCTGATCGGCCCGCTCAGCAGCGCCCCACCCACCGCCGCAAACTGCAGCGCCGACTGCGCCCAGCCCGCCCCCCATACGCTGGCGCCCTCCGAGCGCATCAAGGTCGGCAAGAAGGTGTTCAGGCTTTCCATCATCGGGTAGCGCAGCAGGTTGACCAGCGCCAATGGCAGGAACAGGCTGCGCAAGAAAGGCAGCGCCAGGCGGATGCTGGCGGCCTTGTCCGGGCGGGCGGGCACTTTGCGCAGCCGCCAGAAAAGTAGCAGCGAGGCCAGCCAGCCCAGCACCATCAACTGCGGCAGCCCGTCCAGGGTGTGGTTGGTGATCACCCAGGCCGCCAGCAGCGGACCGACGCTGCGGCTCAATTCGCCAAAGGCCATGAACAGGCTCATCCCCAGCCCCACCCGCACCCCCGAAACGCGCGCAATCATAGCCGGCGCCGGGGCGTGGAAAGCCGCTATGCTGACGCCGGCCACAAACAAGATCAGCGCCAGGGCGAAATAATTGGGCACCCAACCCACCAGGCTCATCAGCGTGGCCGTTGCCGCTGGGGCAAAAATCACGAAATAGCGCAGGCTCACCCGGTCTGCCAGGTAGCCCAACAGCGGGTACAGCAGCCCGGGGATCTGCAAAATGGCGTTCAGCCAAGCCGCCTGGGTCAGGCTGAGCGACAGTTTGTTAATCAACTCGGGCAGCACGGTCGGAAACAGGGCTGTGTAGACGTCATGGACAAAGTGCGCTCCTACGATGGGTAGCACCTTCGCGGTCTGAAACTCCTGCGAGTCCGTCCGGGCGCTCTCAATTGTGGACGTCGTCATCGATAAAAGAAACCTCCTGTCAAAAGAGACCCTAAGAGATTGTTTAATAACTCGACAAAAAGAGAAAAGTCGGGCAAACTTAATGGATGACCAAATCACAAAAAGTCTACCCGACCGACCTCAATGA
>JAGUYW010000057.1 GCA_020061105.1 Anaerolineales bacterium
CAGGAGTTGGGTGTGGACTGCCTGTGGCTGATGCCCATCTACCCATCGCCTTTGAGAGACGATGGCTACGATATCGCCGATTATTATAATGTCCTGGCTACCTATGGCAACCTAGACGATTTTCGCGCCTTGCTGCAAGCAGCCCATGCTCGCGGCTTGCATATCATCACAGATCTGGTGCTCAACCACACATCCGACCAGCACCCGTGGTTCCAGGCTGCCCGCTCTGATCGCAACTCGCTCTACCGGGATTATTATGTCTGGAGCGATAATGATGAGAAGTATTCGCAGGCGCGCATTATCTTCCTGGATACAGAGACTTCCAACTGGACCTGGGATGAGCAAGCCGGGCAGTTTTACTGGCACCGTTTCTACGCCTCGCAGC
This sequence comes from Anaerolineales bacterium, assembly GCA_020061105.1. Lineage (GTDB taxonomy): Bacteria > Chloroflexota > Anaerolineae > Anaerolineales > UBA4823 > JAGUYW01. The sequence continues at coordinate 386 of JAGUYW010000057.1, forward strand.
CCGACCTGAACTTCGACAACCCGGCAGTGCAGCAAGAAATGCTGAACGTGGTCAAATTTTGGCTAGACATGGGTGTAGATGGCTTTCGGGCCGATGCGGTGCCTTACTTGTTCGAGCGGGAAGGCACGAATTGCGAAAACTTGCCCGAGACGCATGCTTATCTTAAGCGCCTGCGTAGCTTTGTAGATGAGAATTACCCTGGGCGCATTTTACTGTGCGAGGCCAACCAATGGCCTGAAGATGTGCGCCAATACTTTGGCGATGGCGACCAATTTCACATGGGATTCCATTTTCCGCTCATGCCGCGCCTGTTTATGGCGTTGCGCCAGGAGGATGTCTCATCCTTGAAGTGGATTCTGCAGCGCACGCCAGCTTTGCCGGAGGGCTGCCAGTGGTGTACCTTCCTGCGCAATCACGACGAACTGACCCAGGAGATGGTAACCGAAGAAGAGCGCCAGTGGATGTGGGAACAATATGCTCCGGAAATGCGCATGCGCCTGAACCTGGGCATCCGCCGCCGCCTGGCGCCCTTACTGGATGGCGACCAGCGTAAAATCGAACTGCTCAACTCGCTGTTGTTTACCCTGCCCGGTTCGCCGATCATCTACTATGGGGATGAAATCGGGATGGGTGATCACATCTGGTTGCCCGATCGTAACGGGGTGCGTACACCCATGCAATGGCAGGTTGCTCACAACGCAGGTTTTTCTGAGGCAAGCCCACAGCAACTCTTTGCGCCGCTGATCGATCAGCCACCCTATGATCCAGCGTCGGTAAACGTGGTCGACCAACAACAGCGTCCAGATTCTCTGTGGCGCGCCATCCAGCGAATGATAGCAGCCCGCAAGGCGCAACCGGTTTTCGGGATAGGTGAATTTTCGTGGATCGAGTCCGCTCCTCCAGCTGTAGCTGCGTACACCCGTCGTCATCAAGGTGAATGCGTGGCGGTCTTTAATAATCTTTCTGAGCAAGTGCAAACGATACAAATGCCGCTTCCGGAAGGGTGCACCGCTACGCCGCAAATCTTGCTTTCGCGCGCTGCCAGGCACACTGTCTTGGATTGCCACACGCCATCTACCCAAGGTACGCCGTGTCTGCAAGTTGAGATACAACCATACGGGTATAATTGGCTGAAGTTTCAGCCTTGACAGCGCCAGTAGCCAACGCTCGCAGGGAGGGCGTTCAGATCGGACATCTGACAAAATGATCTTGCTCGCAAAACAGCCAGGAGAGTGAAATGGGCTCATCCACGATTCGCGATGTCGCAAAAAGAGCAGGAGTGGGGTTGGGGACGGTTTCGCGCGTGCTTAACGGCAGTCCCATGGTCAGCCCGGCGACCCGCCAGCGCGTGATGCAGGTCATCGCGGAGTTGAATTTCATCCCGAACCCGAGCGCTCGCCGCCTATCTTTAGGCAAGACCCTGACAATTGCCGTGATCGTACCGTTTTTCACCCGCCCGGCAATGATCGAGCGCTTGCGCGGCATCGAACACAGCCTGGTGGAGAGCGAATACGATCTGATCATCTACAATGTCGAGACGGTGCAGCGCCGCGACGAGTGTCTGCATGAATTGCCCAGAGGCGAACGCGCCGATGGCGTGATGGTGGTCTCTCTTTCGCCGCGCGATGCCGATATCCCGCAACTGCTTTGCGCCAGCGCGCCGGTGGTGTTGATCGACGCTAACCATCCATCACTGACCGCGCTCAGTCGGGTAATTGTGGATGACGTGCAGGGGGGGTGCATGGCAACCCAACACCTGATCGAGTTGGGGCACGAGCGCATTGGTTACGTGAGCGATTGGCTGGAGAACCCGTTCAATTTCACCTCCAGCCGCGATCGCTATAAAGGGTATTACCAGGCCATGCAGAACGCCGGGCTGGAAATAAACCCTCAATACCACGGGCAGAGCGATCACAGCCGTTCGGAAGCGCGCCGCCTGGCTGCGGAAATGTTAGCGCTGCCTGAACGCCCAACGGCGATTTTTGCCGCCAGCGATACCCAGGCGATGGGAGTATTGGAAGCCGCCCGCTCGATGAGATTGCGCGTTCCCGAAGATCTATCGGTGATTGGCTACGACGATATCGAAATTGCCGAATATCTCGGCCTGACTACCATCCGCCAGTTGTTGTATGAGTCAGGGCAACGCGGCGTCGAATTGCTGCTGCGTGCCCTGGGTGAGTCATCGCTGGAGCCGGTCTTCGAAGTAATGCCGACCGAGTTGGTCGTGCGTAAAACCACCGCTGCTCGATAACGCCAGGATTGCGAATGGCGCGCAGCGCCCAGACAATTGTTATGAAACCAAAAGGAGAGCAAAATGCCACCTTTATTTGCTGGAATTGAGGCTGGAGGGACAAAATTTGTCTGCGCAGTAGGCAGTGGGCCGCAAGACATGCGAGCGCAGACCACCATCTTAACCACCAGCCCTACCGAAACCATGTCTCAGGTGATTGAATTTCTGCATGTCCAGGAATCTCAACACGGGCGCCTATCGGCGATCGGTGTGGCGGCATTTGGTCCTCTCGACCCCAACTTGGCCTCGCCGACCTATGGCTATATCACTTCCACGCCGAAACCGGGCTGGGGTAATTTTAATTTTGTTGGCTATTTGAAACAACATTTCGAGATCCCAATTAGCTTTGATACCGATGTCAATGGCGCGGCGTTGGGCGAATGGCGCTGGGGGGCTGCCCAAGGGCTTCATACTTTCATATACATAACAATTGGCACAGGGCTGGGCGGCGGCGCGATGGTGAATGGGCGTTTGCTGCATGGCCTGGTGCATCCCGAGATGGGCCACATGCTGCTGCCGCACGACCGCCAGGCCGATCCGTTCCCGGGGTGGTGCCCGTACCATGGCGATTGCTTCGAAGGCCTGGCAGCCGGGCCGGCTATGCAAAAGCGCTGGGGGCAGCGCGCCGAAACCTTGCCAGATGATCACCCAGGTTGGGAACTTGAAGCGCATTACCTGGCGCTTGGAGTGGCGAACCTGACCTGCGCTTTTTCTCCACAGCGCTTCATCTTGGGCGGCGGCGTGATGCAGAGAGCCTTGCTTTTTCCGCTGGTGCGCAGCAAAGTCCAACAAATCTTGAATGGTTATGTGCAGTCTCCGCAAATCCTGCATGAAATCGACCAGTTTATCGTACCGCCCGCTCTGGGTGGGCGCGCTGGCGTCATCGGCGCGATTGCTCTGGCAGAGCAGGCACTGGAGGGGCATTAACCATGCAAGAGGAAGCCCTCGCCTCTCCAGAACGCCAATTTGCCCAGCTTTCGTTGCAGCGTTTACTGCCGCGTTTGCAAGCCCGTTATGCGGCGCAAGCCTCCGCCGATCAAGCAGGTTGGGAGCTATTTTTGCAGCGCTTGCAAGCTCATTTCCCACGCCTGTTCGATTTATATTATCGCCTGTATGCCACGCAGTACGATTTTTTCTTCCATCTGGAGGATTTATTGTGCACCCTGGCGGACTCCTGGCAGCAGCGTTCCCCAGCTCTGAGGAAACTGGACATCCGCCGCGAAGCCCAACCGGACTGGTTCGAATCACACAAGATGCTCGGCGGGGTGTGTTATGTTGATTTATTCGCCGGTGATTTGCAAGGGGTGCAAGAAAAAATTCCCTATTTCCAGGAACTGGGGCTGACATACTTACACCTGATGCCGCTTTTTCTTGCTCCGCAGGGCGAAAACGATGGGGGTTATGCGGTCAGCAGCTATCGCCAGGTCAACCCAGCTTTGGGAAACATGAAGCAACTGTCAACTCTGGCTGGCAAGTTACGCCGGGCAGGCATCAGCCTGGTGCTTGATTTGGTCTTCAACCATACCTCGGATGAGCACGAATGGGCGCAGCGCGCCCTGGCTGGGGAGCAAACTTACCAGGCTTATTACCGCATGTTCCCAGATCGCCAGGCCCCAGATGCCTATGAGGCCAACCTGCGCGAGATCTTCCCCGATGAACACCCTGGCGCCTTCACCTATCGCCCGACGATCGATCGTTGGGTGTGGACTACTTTTCACGCCTACCAATGGGATTTGAACTACGCCAACCCGGAAGTTTTCAACCGCATGGCTGGAGAGATGCTCTTTTTAGCAAACCTGGGCGTTGAGGTATTGCGTCTGGACGCTGTGGCCTTCATCTGGAAACGTTTGGGAACCAGTTGCGAGAACTTACCGGAAGCGCACCTGTTGATCCAGGCATTTAACGCTGCCGCCCGCATTGCCGCGCCGGCCTTGCTGTTTAAATCCGAGGCGATTGTGCATCCGGATGAGGTTGCCCGTTACATCGCGCCTGAAGAATGCCAGCTTTCCTATAACCCACTGTTGATGGCTTTGTTGTGGAACACGCTGGCGACGCGCCAGGTTAACTTATTGGATCAAGCGCTGCGCGAGCGTTTCAAGATTAAACCGCAGTGCGCCTGGGTCAATTACGTGCGTTGTCACGATGATATCGGCTGGACATTTTCGGATGAAGACGCGGCCAGCCTGGGGATCAACGGCTATGATCACCGGCGCTTTTTGAACGACTTTTACAGCGGGCGTTTCGAGGGCAGTTTTGCTTGCGGGCTGCCATTTCAAGAGAACCCCAAAACCGGCGATATGCGCATCTCGGGTACGTGCGCCTCGCTAGCCGGACTCGAAAAAGCCCTCGAACAGGGGGATGAAACTGAGATCGACCTGGCAATCCAGCGCATCTTACTCATCCATGGGGTCATTTTGACCGTGGGCGGCGTCCCCTTGATCTACCTGGGCGACGAAACCGGCATGCTCAACGATTACAGCTATCGCCAGGACGCCGCCAAAGCCGCCGACAGCCGCTGGGTGCATCGCCCGTCAGCGGATTGGGAGAAGGTGGCGCGGCGCAGCGACTCTGGAACGATCGAAGGACGCATCTACCAGGGTTTAGGTCGTTTGATCGAGCTGCGCCAATCGACGCCGGCTCTCTCGGGGCAAGATCTGCAGATGATGAATTTGCCAAATGAGCATATCCTGGGGTATGTGCGCAGCGCCGGAGGCGAACGCGCCCTGGTATTGGCAAATTTTAGCGAAAAGGCGCAGACCATTCCCGGGAATTATTTGCGGCTGTATGGATTGAGCTACACGTATCGAGATGGTTTGAGCGGCAATCTTGTCCAAATGGATGATCTTCCGTTAGACCCATATGAATTTCTGGTTCTTTTATCATAACGCGTCAGTGTAATGAGATCGAGCAGGCGCTTTGAAGACTATTGCACTTAGCGCCTGCTCTCTGGTTTAAATGGGTGTTTGTAAATCTACGAACCGCAGCAATTGAGTGTTGGTTCAGTAGACTCGTTGCAGCAGCCCGTCTCGCCTCCACACCCGCACCCGCTTTCACTGGACGCAGTAGAGGGGGTTGAATTGTTGGCGCCTGACATGGATGAATTGCAGCAACTGGAGCCGCCGGTCGGCAGACCAACCGATTTCTTGACCAGTTTGACGAGTAGTAAGTAGTTTGCAGTCTGGTTTGCCCCTACAGTGCCAGAAAGACGTCCCGATGCTACCGAACCTGTTAGGTAAGAAAGATCTTTAAAAATTGAGGAGCGGTCCATTTATACACCTCCAACAGTTATTAGAATGTTGTAGACATATCCAAATAGCACTGCGCCAATGAAAAGAGTCGTTACGACCAGTCCCACTACACGCCAGCGGGCGATCGTCAATGCGCCGGCAATAGCGCCAATCGATGTGCCGCTGCCGGTGATTAAGAACGCCAGCACTGCGCCCTGGCTCATGCCAGCTTCCATTAGCGCCCGGGCGAGGGGTAGGGAGGCTTCGGTGTTGAAATAGAAGGGTATGCCCATAATCGCTGCAAGGGCTACGCCATAGATTTTCCCTTCGCCGAACAGGGTCGTAATCCAATCAGTAGGAATCAGATTGTTTAGCAGGTAACCGATGAAGGCGAAGCCGATGAAGAACAACCCTAACCGTCTGCCAGCAAACCAGATCTCTTTCACAAATTGAGCCCAACCGGGAAGCGATCTTTTTTGCGTTGATACAACAGGGATCTCGAGACCGGAGGCGCCGGAGATCGGTTTGAAACGCGACTGGTTGGCAAACCAACCGCGCTTTTCCAGGATATGGGCGAACAAGCCACCCAGCATACCAAGCAGGATGGAAGCGATAAAGAAAGCCAGGGCAAAATTCCAACCGAATAACCCAGCGCTGAAAATCAGTTCCTGCGGCGAGGTCAACGGCGAAGAAACCATGAAAGCCACAATCGGCGCCCAGGGCATGCTGCCTGCCATCATGCCGAGGATGATGGCGGTCGTCCCGCACGAGCACAACGGTGTGCTGACTGCTGCGCCGGTTGCGATGAGCACACCTTTTTTACGATTATGTCTCAAGAAGGCAGCAATGCGGTTTTGATCCACATAGAGCTTCAACCAGGCTGCAATGATTGCGCTGGCAACCAAAAAAGGCCAGTTCACCGCCAGCGTATGCCAGACTTGTAAAAAAGTTTTAGTTAAAAGTTCAAAAATCACCAACCAACTGATAAGGGGGAGCATCATCTTATTTCCTTTCTTCGAACAGTCTCAGCTATATGGACGCAGAGGTTCTCGAAAGGATGCAAATAACCTGCGCCATTTTCGGCGCAGGTTTTTTGGGGAGGACTTCTTCAAATTTCACAGCTTATCAGTACAATGATCACATCTTGGATGGTAGTCAACTACCTGGCCCAGGCGGTCAAATTCAAAATGGCAGCAATCCAGAAAGCAATTTCTAAGCTTTTCACGCGCCCTCTGGACGCGCGATTTGGCACCCGACACGGAAAGATTGAGCCTTGCAGCCAGTTCAGCCTGCGTAAGCCCTTGGAGATCGGTCAATTCGAGCGCCTGTCGGTAATTTGAGGGCAGGCAGTCAAGCATCTCTGCTACTGAGGGAGCCAGTTCAGCGATGGCATCCGGTTCATCTTCTGGATGCAAGGCAAACGATTCGGACAGCTCTTGTTGAGGGCGGGATCGGCGATAATAATCGATAATGGCGTTGCGCGTGATTTGGTAGATCCAGCTTTCCAGGCGGTCGGATTCTCGCAAACTGCCGATGTGTTGGTGGATCTTCAGAAAAACATCCTGCAGAATATCTTCCGCACTATCACGATCTGGAACTCGACCGGCGATGAAGCGGAGTAATTTCGAATGGAAGTTTGTGTATACGTATTCAAGCGGCGTTACCATCTTTTCCTCCCAGTCAATAACACTTCCGAATTCTTTTGAACATTATGGTAACGAGTAAAGATGTGCATGCGAAATAAGAAACACTCCAGTGATGAGGGTTGTCAAGGCAGCCGACCAATAGACAAGCTGAACTACCGATCTTTCAGGAGCTTGTGCTGTATTCATTCTTTTCTCCATACTGGGTTTTCGTTCAACATTGCCTGGATAATTTCCGCTGTATTTTGTTTGAACACCGACAGATGACCTTCTTGCGGAAAAAACTGCGCCTGGCAGATTGGTAGTTCGGCAGCCGCATAGCGTGCCATTGCAACCGGGATATTTTGATCGATTTCTCCGTGCCAGAGCAGAATAGGAGTGTGGATATCTTGTATGCGAAATCCTGGATCTGAGATGGATAACAAGGATTCGTGGAAAGCGCCAGCGACGCCCTGCCGCAACGCTTCGCGAACCATGGCGATAAAGCCTTTTTGAATTTCGATTTCCTGCACGATAACGCGATCTGGCTCGGGCATCAGCGCTGCAGCGCTCTTGACGGCCATTTTTGGCGCCAGGCGCGCCATAGCGCCCAACACCCATAAGAACATGCGCGCTGTCCAGGGATTTTCACGCGGCAGATCGAGATAGCGCCGGGTACCCTCGTTGATCTCTGTCATCAGTTCGGGTTTCGTGAAAAAGGCCGCACCGCTGACAATGCCCACTTTGGTCAGACGTTCGGGAATGGCGTACGCACATGCCAGACCAAACAGCCCGCCGAGCGAGTAAGCCAGGATGGCAAATTTCCCGATTTTCAGGTGATCTGCCAGAGCCAGTAAATCTTTGGAGAAGTCTAACAAACTGCGGCGTGGTTGAAAGGTCGAGAGGCCCATGCCTGGACGATCGACTGCAATTAAGCGCGCATTCATTGATCGTACCAGAGCATCATCTCCAAATAAGTTGAATTCATTCCGTGCGCTGGGCGAACCATGAAAGTAAAATATTGGTTTTCCATCTGGAGAACCATATTCATTGTAGCCTAGCGAACGACCATCTGGTAATTGAAAGCGTTGGTTAAGTTTCATGCGTGACAAGCCCTTTGCAAGTAATTATACTGTCGATGAAGGTAAATTTGGCGGTTTTTGTCTAGAAATATGACCCGCCAGGGATTTCACTCGAGATAGTCATTGCTTCTCTTCTTCGTAGAGATAGACGGACGAATTGCCAAATGGACGCAAAAATTCGAAAAATTATGACACTCTGCGTAGTCAGACAGGATACGTGTCAATTGTCGAAAATGAAATTTTCTGGCACAATTACCCTATAGAAAAGCATCTAAACATTCAAGAAAGAAACCAAAGGAAAGGGCCCGAATATGAAGAAAGAAACTGATTTCCCCGGACTGCGAAAATTTACCCCCATCCCCATGGAACCTTTGCTCCCCGTCCCCTCGGATATCGATATTGCCCAGGCAGTGCAACCCAAGCTGATCTCCCAGGTCGCTGATGAAGTGGGTTTACTGCCTGAAGAGCTGGAACTGTATGGCAATCATAAAGCGAAAGTGCGCCTGGATGTTCTCGAGCGCCTCAAAGACGTGCCCGATGGCAAGTATATCGACGTGACCGCCATCACCCCCACGCCGCTGGGCGAGGGCAAGAGCACGACCATGGTTGGCCTGAGCCAGGCGCTGGGCGCCCACCTCGGCAAGCGGGTCTTCACTTGCATCCGCCAGCCCAGCCAGGGTCCGACCTTTGGCATCAAGGGCGGCGCCGCCGGCGGCGGTTATAGCCAGGTGATCCCGATGGAAGAATTCAACCTGCACCTGACTGGCGACATTCACGCTATCACTGCTGCCAATAACCTGCTGGCTGCCGCTATTGACGCCCGTATTTACCACGAATCGAAGCAGCCCGACGATGCTAAGCTGTTCAATGCTCTGTGCCCACCTGACAAGCAGGGCAATCGCCGCTTCTCGCCCTCTATGTTACGCCGCCTGGAAAAATTGGGCATTAACAAGACCGACCCCAATGAACTGACAGACGAAGAGAAATCCCTCTTTGCTCGCCTGGATATCGATCGCGATACCATTTCCTGGCGCCGTGTGGTTGACACCAACGACCGCTTCTTGCGCGAAATCGAGATTGGCCTGGGGCCTGAAGAAAGTATGCCTCGCCATACCGGCTTTGATATTACCGTGGCCAGCGAAATTATGGCGATCCTGGCGCTGACCAAGGACCTGGCGGATATGCGCGAACGCATGGGGCGCATCGTGATTGGCACCAACAAGCGCGGCGAAGCTGTGACTGCTGAAGACCTGGGCGTGGCTGGCGCCATGACCGTCTTGATGCGCGACGCCATCAAGCCCACTTTGATGCAGACTTTGGAAGGCACCCCGGTCTTTGTACACGCTGGCCCGTTTGCCAACATTGCTCATGGGCAGAATTCGATCATCGCTGACCGCATTGCCCTGAAACTGGCCGACTACGTGGTCACCGAGTCCGGCTTCGGCGCGGACATCGGCATGGAGAAATTCTTCGGCGTCAAGTGCCATTATTCCGGGTTGATCCCGCAGGTGGTAGTAATGGTTGCCACTGTGCGCGCCCTCAAAATGCATGGCGGCGGACCGAAGGTGGTTGCTGGTCGTCCGCTCGATCCAGCCTACACCACTGAGAATCTGGGACTGCTCAAGGATGGTCTGTGCAACCTGGAGCATCATATCCATAACGCCAAGCGATACGGCGTCAATGTAGTTGTGGCGATTAACTCCTTCAAAGACGACACCAAAGCGGAAGTTGAATTGGTGCGCGAGGCTGCTATTGCGGCTGGCGCTGAAGATGCCGTGGTATGCACGCACTGGATGCACGGCGGTAAGGGCGCGGTTGCCTTGGCTGAGGCCGTTGTCAAGGCCTGTGAGAAACCCAGCCAATTCAAATTCCTGTACGATGTCAACCTGTCGATCAAAGAGAAGATTGAGATCATTTGCAAAGAAGTTTACGGCGCAGATGGCGTGGACTATACGCCTGAGGCTGAAGCTAAGATTGACTTGTACACCCGCCTGGGCTTTGCGAATCTACCTTTGAATATGGCCAAGACGCATCTGAGCTTGAGCCATGACCCCAATTTGAAAGGTGAACCGAAGGGCTTCCGCGTGCCGATCCGCGATATCCGCGCTTCGGTTGGCGCAGGCTTCCTGTACCCGCTGTTGGGCACCATGCGCACCATGCCCGGCCTACCCACACGCCCGGTCTTCTACGATGTTGACCTGGACCTGGAAACCGGCCGCGTGGTTGGCCTGTTCTAAGCCCGTCCTATCCAGTTAACTAAAAAAAGCTCCCCAGAGTTCGCCTGGGGAGCTTTTTTCTGACTGTAGGTGGTTTGTTGTTACTTTATGGAATCCCTGGTCCATAGATGTGCCAGTGCATATGGGGCGTTACACCGGGACCGGCAGCATTGGTGCGCACATAGAATCCGCTTTGATCCAGGCCAAGCTGCCGGGCAACTTGTTGAACTGCTTGCATCATCGATGATAGGATTTCGCCGTCCAGCGCCAATGGGTCTAGCAGGGATGGCACATGCTGCTTGGGAATCACCACAACATGAATTTCTGCCTGCGGTTGGGGGTGGTGAAAGGCCAAGGCGCGTTCATCTTCCCAAACCTTTTTAATCTCGATCTTGCCCGAAAGAACATCCTCACAGTACCAATCGCGTCGCGCCATCGGAACACCTACCAGATGCCTGGAACCAGGCGATAGCGAACTTTGGCGGCGTATTCCGGATAGCCAGGCAGTTCAGTATGCAGAGTTTTATCCTCCAGCGCAGTGCGGAGGATGAGTGCGATGCAGAGCAATGGCAGAGGCAGGAAAGCCCACCACGAGTCTAGCAGCAGTGGAATGCCGAACATGGCCACCAGTCCTGTAGCGTAAGCAGGATGGCGAACGATGGCGTAAGGGCCTGCGCTGATGACATGGTGGCCGCGGTCTGTCTGGATGCGCACTTGGGATGAGAAGAATGCGTTGACCGCCATAGCCCATGAGCCAACCGCATAACCAAAGATGTTAAGCGCCAGGCCGAGCCAATGAGCCCAAGACGGTAACGATGTCCAGCCCAGGCGATGATCCAGACCGGCAATCAATAAAACCAGCAGTGGCAAATAAAGCGCTACCAGGGGAACGATCCATTTATCCCAGCTTTTGGTATCTGGTAGTGTGCTGGCGGTAGCCCTTTCACGAGCAAATCCCGGATGCAGGCGGATGGCAATGGCGCGGCTGACGATGAAAAAGAAAACCATCAAGCCGGTGTAAAGCCATCCCAGGCGCCAGCTCCAATCTCCCCCAGCCAGGAGAGGCATGATGAGCAAGAGCAGGAATGTCAGGAGATTGATTATGATGGAAAATCTTTGTTTTCGGTTTGTTTGTTCGGTCATGTGTGTCTCCGAATTTTTGAGCCATCCACAGGTTTACTTGTCTCTGCCAAGCGAAAACACGATGAGTTGCTGGCTGTCTGGATGGACGGCAAATGGCTGCGCCAGGCGCAAGCCAGCCACCCAGACGACTGTCTCTTGCGAGATCATCAGCGGCCAATTGGGGCGCGCCCGGCGTGGGACACCCTGGTTGATAAAGAAATCGGATAGTTTTAGAGAATGCTCGCCCATCCCCAAGGGTTGGAAACGCTCACCTGGTAGGCGACCGCGCACCGTCACAGGCCAGGATAGGCTCTCAGCATCTACCCAGGCCAGCCAGGGGTCTTGATTGAGGCGGATTTCATCAAAATTCGCTGTGCTGGCTGGGATCAGTTTTGCTCGCAATCGCCAGCCGCCGGGCAGTTCGAGTTCGCCAGGGGCGTTTAACAAGTATTCGCGTTGCGCGGTTACTTGCGGCCATTGAGCGCCGGGCAGGTCGGCTGTCCAGGCAGCCACCCACAAACGTTCGCCATCCAGCTCCAGGCGCAGCCCGGCTGCCAGGTCTTGTACCTGGCTGCGGGTTGGGGCGCGCACGAAATTCAGCGCCCGTTCTACCGCTGCGAAATCGATATCGCGCAGCCCGGGGCGCAATGCAGCCATCCCACGCCGCACCAGCCGGCGTTGTAAGGCCAACGGCTGGCGCTGCAAGGATTGGATATCGAATGCTACGAAACCTGCGCCTTGCTCCAGGCAAACTTCCTGCCAGGCGGCCTGGGTGAGAGCTTCCAAAAGATCTTCTTCATCACCCAGTAGATTGGACATCTGCCACAGGCGTGCTCGAAAGCCCGGGTTGAGGCCTTCCAGGTAGGGTAATGTCTCGTGGCGCAGCCGGTTGCGATAGAAGCGCAGGTCGAAATTGCTCTGGTCGAGCAGCGCTTCCAGGCCGCGCTGCGCCAGGTAGGATTCAATCTCGCTGCGCCAAGCGCTTAAGAGCGGGCGCGCCAGGGCAATCTGTTGGCTCCACGGGTTGGGCAGGCTGTAAAAATTCATGCCGCGCAGCCCGCTGAGCCCGGCGCCACGCAACAGGTGCATGAACACGGTTTCCACCTGGTCATCGGCGGTATGCCCCACCGCCACCGCCTGGGCCTGGTGGAGAGCGGCCTGTTCGAATAAGAACCGGTAGCGCCGTTCGCGGGCTGCTTCTTCGATCGAAAGCCCGTTTTGCGTGGCCCAACTGGCGATATCTGCGCGGTGAATGGCGCATGGCAATCCCATTTGAAGCGCCACGGCTTCAACATGCTGCGCTTCTGCCTGGGACTCCGGGCGCAGTTGGTGATCCAGGTGAGCAACCAACAGGCGAAAGCCCTGGGTATGCAGGATATCCAACAGGCACAGGCTGTCGGGGCCGCCGGATACCCCAACCACGATCACTTTTTGGAAATCGAACGGACATTGAAGATTGATGGCCTGAAGGGTTTTATCTAGCATGTTCTCGATTATAATATCAAATGCAGCACGGCAGAACAATTGCCAGGAACCTTTACGCATCTACACAAACCAACCTGCTGAGCAAGAACAGGTGGGCCCGGTCGCAAGATTCTTCAGGGTGAGGAGCATCTATGGCAGAGAAAATCCTAATCGTCGATGATGAACTTGATACATTGCGCCTGATCGGCATGATGTTAGAGCGGCAAGGCTACCAGATCCTGGCTGCCAATGGCGGCGCCCAGGCGTTGGCAATGGCCAAGAAGGATAAACCGGACCTGATCTTGTTGGATCTGATGATGCCCGACATCGATGGCATTGAAGTCACTCGCCAACTACGCGCCGACCCAACCACCCAGAATATCTTAATCATTATGTTCACTGCCAAAGCCCAAACCGATGATAAATTAGTTGGGTTCGAGGCGGGGGCGGACGATTACCTTACCAAGCCGGCTCAGCCGCGTGAGTTGTTGGCGCATGTGCGGGCAGTCCTAAACCGCGCCCAACGCGGCGCC
>JAGUYW010000081.1 GCA_020061105.1 Anaerolineales bacterium
CTGAACGAACAAATAGGGTTGCTTGATCTAGAAACATAGAGCGATTATATCAACAATTTCCGGATTTCCCTCTATTACAAAGCAAGTTTTCTTTTCGAATTCTGATCCTCGTGGAGAATTGCACAAATAGGCGTTTTACGGTAAACTTAATCACACAAGGAGAGCCACATGACCCGCAAGCAAATTCCTGATATCGTCGTTGGACGTCTGCCCATGTACTTGCGTTCATTGCAACGCATGAAACAAGACGGCCGTCAAATCACCTCCTCGCAAGAATTGGGGGAACGCCTGGGTATTTCCGCCGCTCAAATTCGTAAAGACCTTTCACAGTTCGGCGAATTTGGCAAACAAGGCACCGGATATTCCATCCCTTACCTGATCGACCAGATTCAATTGATTCTGCATGTCGATCATGACTGGGATATCGCCGTAGTCGGCGCGGGCGACATCGGCAGCGCGATTGCGCGTTATAAGGGCTTCAACAACCGCGGCTTTCGGGTCAAGCTAATTTTCGATGCAGACGAAAACAAAATCGGCCAGCAGATCGGCGAATACGTTGTGCAAGACAGCCACCATATGGTCGAAGCCATCCAACAAGCGGGCATCAAAGTGGCTATGATCACCACCCCCGCCGCTCAGGCCCAGGGTGTAGCTGACCAGTTGATCAAAGCCGGTATTCGCGGCATTTTGAACTACGCCCCGATCAGCATTAACATACCTGCAGGCGTATACATCCAATATATCGATCCATCCATCCACTTACAGCGGATGACCTATTATTTGGAATAACGTTTTTAGACGGGGGGTAAATTTCGGCGGATAATCGGGTACATCGCCAGCGCCCGCGCTGCGCCTTCGGCGACGCAGGTGGTGGGATTATCGACGCGATAGGCTGGCACACCCAGTTCTTTAGTCATCAATTTGTCGATGCCGCGCAGCAGCGCGCCGCCGCCAGTCAGGGCGACGCCGCGGTCGATGATATCCGATACCAGTTCAGGGGGGGTCTTTTCCAACACCCGGCGCACCGTCTCGACAATATCATGCAGCGGATCGCGTAAAGCTTCGACAATTTCACCGGTCGTCAGGGTAACCGGACGCGGCAGGCCAGTAACCTGATCCTGCCCCTGCACTTCCATGGTTTGTTCTTCATCTTGCGGGGTGGCTGCGCCGATGCGCAGCTTGATCTGTTCGGCAGTCAGGGGGCCGATGATCAGGCCATACTTCTTGCGCACATAGCTGATGATGGAGTCATCAAGCGCCATACCGCCAGCGCGCATCGTGTCGGCGGCAACAATACCGTACATCGCCAAAACTGCCGCCTGGGTGCAACCGCCGCCCAGGCACACCAGCATATTGCCTGATGGCGTGCCGATCGGTAGATCGACGCCTAAAGCCGCTGCCAGCGGCTGCTGCACCAGGTAAGCCTCGCGGCTGCCGGCCTGCAAAGCGGCTTCATGCACCGCCCGGCTTTCAACGCTGGTCACGCCATACGGCACCGTGACCATGATGCGCGGCCGGAACATACGAATTGGCCCGCCTTGTTTTCGAAGCAGGTCTTCCAGGATGTTGGCAGCCACTTCATAATCTGCAATCACCCCGTGGATCAACGGGCGGGTGACCTCCATCGACTCAGGCACCTTACCCATCATGTCCTGCGCCTCTTGCCCCCAGGAAACCATCTTCTGCTCCTGGACGACAATGGCAGCCACAGTGGGCTCTTGCAGGATAATCTGGTCGCCTTCGGCCACCCGAATGAACAAGGTGCCTAAATCGATGCCAAGCTCTTTCGAAAAAAGGGCCATATGGGTTATTCGCGTTCGCGTTCGCGTTCGCCGGTCAGGCGCGTTCCAGATGAACGATAGCGACGGGCAGCGTCCAGGCGTAAGCTGGAGCGCTTCAGGGCCGCTTCCATCTTCAAGTAGGAATCTGTATCCGGCGGTGGGCCGGCTTTCAGATATTCTTCCGCCCGACGCATGGCTGCCTCAGCGCGTGCCACATCGATTTCAGCGACATTCTCGGCTGCGTCCGCCAAAACGGTAATAATATCGGGCTGTATTTCGATCACCCCGCCGGTCACCGTAAAGTGCTCTTCACGTCCCTGGGCGCGTACGGTCAGGATGCCCGGGTTGAGAGTCGAAAGCAAGGGGGAATGGTTGGGCAAAATGCCCATCAATCCAACCGCCCCGGGGGCCAACACAATATCGGCGTCGCCTTCCCAAACCATGCGATCCTGGGAAACAATCTCACAACGAACAGGCATATCGAGTATCCTCGCTCATTCAGAAATTCAATTTCTTTGAGAAATTGAATTTCTGACGTAATAATTATTCTAGGCCATGCGCTCGTACTGGGCGCGCACTTCGTCGATCGAACCAGCCATCATGAAGGCGCTTTCCGGCACTTCATCGTGTTTGCCATCCAAAATTTCACGGAAGCCGCGCACGGTCTCGCGCAAGGGCACGTAGCGCCCTTCGCGCCCGGTGAACTGCTGGGCAACAAAGAACGGCTGCGAGAAGAAGCGTTCGATCTTGCGGGCGCGTGAAACGATCAATTTATCGTCTTCACTCAGTTCGTCCACACCCAAGATGGCGATGATATCTTGCAAGTCTTTATAGCGCTGTAGAACGCGCTGGACTTCGCGGGCGGTATTGTAGTGGTCTTCGCCAACGATATTGGGATCCAAAATACGCGAGGTCGAAGCCAACGGGTCAACCGCCGGGTAGATGCCTTTTTCAGCGATGGCGCGTTCCAGGGCGATGGTGGCGTCCAGGTGAGTAAAGGTCGCCACTGGGGCCGGGTCGGAGTAGTCGTCGGCAGGAACGTAGACGGCCTGCATCGAGGTAATTGAACCAGAGCGGGTGGAGGTAATGCGCTCTTGCAGTTCACCCATTTCGGTCGCCAGGGTCGGTTGGTAACCCACTGCGGAGGGCATACGCCCCAACAGCGCCGATACTTCCGAACCGGACATGCTGAAGCGGAAAATATTATCAATAAAGAGCAATACATCGCGCCCCTGGTCGCGGAAATATTCCGCCATTGAAAGCGCCGAGAGCGCCACTCGCAGGCGCACACCGGGCGGTTCGTTCATCTGCCCGTAGACCATCACGGTGTCTTTCATAACGCCCGACTCGATCATTTCACGATATAGCTGGGTGCCTTCGCGCGTGCGTTCGCCCACGCCAGCAAACACCGAGTTACCCGAATGTTCCATCGCCACCGAGCGGATCAGTTCCATAATTACAACCGTCTTGCCCACACCCGCGCCGCCAAAGATGCCGGTCTTACCACCGCGAGTGAAAGGGGCAATCAGGTCGATCACTTTGATGCCAGTCTCGAAAACCTCGACACGCGTCGACTGGTCGGCGAAATCAGGGGCTGGGCGGTGAATCGGGTAATACTGGCTGGCGTTAACTGGGCCTTTGCCATCGACTGGTTCGCCCAAAACATTGAAGACACGCCCAAGGGTTTCCAGTCCCACCGGCACCTGGATCGGCGCGCCGGTGGCAAACGCCGGACGACCACGCTGCAAGCCATCAGTAGCGTCCATGGACACCGTGCGCACCCAATTATTGCCCAGATGCTTTTGCACTTCCAAAACCAACGGCGACTGTCCTTCGCGGGGCACCTCGAGCGCTTCGAAAATATCAGGTAGTTGTTCGGCAGGAAATTCGACATCCACCACGCCGCCCAACACCTGGATCACTCTTCCTTGTTTCTTTGCCATGCTGGCCTCCAAAATTAAGCATTCGACAGCGCTTCAGCGCCGCCAGCAATATCTAACATTTCACTGGTAATCGATTGTTGGCGTGCATTGTTGTATTGCAACTGCAGATCGCCAGCCAAATCTGTGGCGCTATCGGTAGCGTTCTTCATCGCCACCATACGGGCAGCGTGCTCGCTGGCTAACGATTCCAGGATCGCCTGGTACACCTGCAGAGCCGTAAAACGCGGCACAATTTCGTCCAGGATTTCGTTCTGCCCGGGCTCGTAAATATAGGTCGCCGAAAGCTCACGCCCGCTTGGTTCAAATTTTGCTACGCGGTCCTGGCGTTCGCCAATTTCCAACGGCAGCAGCTTCTTGGCAGTGGCAACCTGGCGTCCCATACTGATGAAATTGGTATAAACCAGGTAGACTTCATCCACCTGACCCGTCAAGAACTGCTCTACCGCCACCCGCCCAATCGCCGAAACATCGGCAAAATCTGGCGCGGGAGGCAAATTGCTGAACTCAGCAATCACGTTTTGGCGGCGGCGGTACATCATATCGCGCCCCTTGCGCCCCACAACCACATACTGCACCGGGACGGGGTAATTGAGAAATTTTTGCATCACGTAGCGGACAATATTGGTGTTATACGCCCCTGCCAGGCCGCGGTCACCGGTAATCAGCACCACCAACACGTTCTTGATCTCTTTACGTTGGGTAAGCAAGGGGTGCAGCGTATCGCGCCCAGGCTGATTGGCGATATGCGTGAGTACTTGCCAGGCTTTGTTGGCATACGGGCGAGTATTCATCATCGCCTGCATTGATTTGCGCACCTTGCTGGCGCTCACCGCCTGCAAAGCCCGCGTCACCTGGGCGATATTCTTTACGCTGCGAATGCGAAGCTGGACTTCTCGTGCGTTAGGCATAAGATGTGATCCTTATCCCCAGGTGTCAGAGAACTGTTCCAACACAGTGTGCAATTGCGCGCTGGTTTCGTCAGTCAGGCGCTTCTTCTCGGTAACATCCTTGCCAATTTCCGGGTGCGAATTATCCAGGAAGCGCAGCAAAGCCGTCTCCCAGGCGCGCATGCGATCCAAAGGCACTTGATCGGCAAAGCCTTGTGTACCGGCGTAGATCAGGCAAACCTGGTTTTCGAGCGACATCGGCTCGTACTGCGGCTGCTTGAGGATCTCTTGCAGGCGTAAGCCGCGGTTCAACTGCGCCTGGGTGGATTTATCCAGGTCGGAGCCAAACTGGGCAAAAGCAGCTAATTCTCGGAAGGATGCCATATCCAGGCGCAGGCGACCAGCGACTTGTTTCATCGCCTTGGTCTGGGCGTCGCCGCCCACCCGCGAAACCGATAGACCGACGTTCACTGCCGGGCGGATGCCGGCATAGAACAGGTTGCCTTCCAGGTAGATCTGCCCATCGGTAATCGAAATCACGTTGGTTGGAACATAAGCAGAAACATCGCCCAACAAAGTCTCAATGATCGGTAGCGCCGTCAAAGAACCGCCGCTACCTGCCACCCTGACCACTTTATACTTCTCGGGGTCGTCCATGGCTTTATGGGCGCTCTCGACTTCGTGTTGAGCGATCGGCCCGCCGTATGCTTTGCCATCCACGCTTTCTTCTTGAGTGGCCACCTGGCCTTCAAAATCGCTCTTCACAATCACAAACTGGTCTGCCAACCGGGCTGCGCGTTCCAGCAAACGGGAATGCAGGTAAAACAGGTCGCCGGGGTAAGCCTCACGCCCAGGCGGGCGGCGCAAAAGTAAAGACACCTGGCGGTAAGCCCAGGCGTGCTTAGAAAGATCGTCGTAAACCACCAGCGCATCGCGGCCGGTCTCCATGAACTCTTCGCCTATGGCGCAGCCGGCGTAGGGGGCAATATACTGCAAAGCCGCTGGTTCGTCTGCCGCGGCGACCACCACAATGGTGTATTCCATAGCGCCGAAGCGTTCCAGCAGGGCTACGGTGCGGGCGATGGCAGCTTTTTTCTGCCCAATAGCAACATAAATACAGAACAGGTCTTTGCCCTTCTGGTTAATGATCGTATCGATGGCGAGCGCCGTCTTGCCAGTCTGGCGGTCGCCGATGATCAGTTCACGCTGGCCGCGCCCAATCGGGATCATGGTATCAATCGCTTTAATACCGGTCTGAACCGGGGTATCGACGTCTTTGCGCAGCACCACACCAGGGGCAATGCGCTCAATCGGGCGGAAATTGGCAGTTTTGATGGGGCCTTTGCCGTCGATTGGTTCGCCCAGGGCATTGACCACCCGCCCGACCAGGGCGTCGCCCACTGGCACAGAAGCGATGCGCCCGGTAGTGCGCACCTCCATGCCTTCGCCGATCTCTGAATAATCGCCCATGATAATGACGCCTACCGAGTCGCTCTCCAGGTTGAAAGCGATACCCTTGACGCCGTTGGCAAACTGCACCAGTTCCTGGGCGCGCACATCCGAGAGACCGCTCAGGCGGGCGATTCCGTCGCCGGCTTCGGTTACATAACCCACATCACGCACTTCCAGCTCTGGCTGGAAGGACGCGATCTGTTTTTGCAAATCAGCGGTGATTTGACTGATCAGGTCGGACATTTTCCCTCCGAGATAGTGGATTCTAACTTGCTGATGATACCTGAAAGCATGCTTCTTGTCCAGTTATTCACAAAGCTTCTCAGCAAGGCTTCATCCAAAAATTGTGAGTAAGCCAGCCCGCGTTGGTCTAGCTAAAATATTGCAAAGCCAGGCGTAAACGCTCTTCCACGTCTTCCGGAGCATTGCGCCCGAGCGATTGCATAGCAGCCTGCGCCTCGACCACGCTGTACCCGAGCGCCGTCAGAGCAGCAATTACTTCCGTATCCACATCGCTGGCTGCGCCCAGCTGCTCAAATCCCGATACCGCCGGCAGGCGATCTTGCAGATGCAGCAAAATCTTCTGGGCGGTCTTTTTCCCAACCCCCGGAGCGCGGCTGAAGACCTCCGCTTGTTCTTGAAAGACAGCCCGGCGAATGGCATCCGGCGATAACGCCGAAAGCACCCCTAACGCCGATTTTGGCCCAATCCCGTCCACGCCCAACAGCAGGTTGAAAAATTCGCGCTCTTCACGGGTCTCAAAACCGTACAGGGTCAGTGCGTCCTGGCGTACAATCAGGCAGGTGTGCAAAAATATACTCTCGCCGGGGCGCACAGCCTGGCGCACCGCTGGCGATGTGAAAACCTGCAAGCCGATTCCACCGATTTCGATAGCCAGGCTGTCTGAAAAGATATCAAGAATTTTGCCGTGTAAACTGGCGATCATGATGTTTCACCTGATAAGGCGCGCATTTTGGCGCTGTGAATGTGACAAATGGCCACTGCCAGGGCATCGGCGGCGTCATCCGGGCGAGGGATATCCGGCAAACCAAGCAAGGCGCGCACCATCTGCTGCACCTGGTTTTTATCCGCTCCGCCATAGCCAACCGTTGCCTGCTTGACTTCCATGGGTGTATATTCTGCAATACTTAACCCGCTCTGCGCCAGGGCTAAGAGCGCCACCCCACGCGCCTGCCCAACGCTCAGAGCAGTGGTTACATTGCGGTGAAAAAAAAGCTTCTCCACCGCAGCGCTTTCAGGCTGATGGAGAAGCAAAAGATCGGACAACTGCCGGTAAAGATCGACCAGGCGCAATGGCATCGCAACGCCAGGGGGCGTGGCAATCACTCCAAACTCAATCAATGTAAGACTGCCATCCTGTTGCTCGCGCACCAGACCAAATCCTGTTGACGCGGTGCCAGGGTCTATGCCAATCACCAGCATGAAAAGATCAGTCTTCCATCCTGGCCATCAGGCTGTCGGTGATTGCCAGGTTGGAGAAAACAGACTGGATATCGTCCAGTTCTTCCAGGTTCTCAACCACCCGCAGCACTTGCAAGCCATCGTCATCGCCCAGTTCAATCTCGTTGTTCGGTGTGTACCGCAACTCCGCTTCTTCCGGCACGATGTGCGCATTATGCAACGCCACGCTGATCTCTTTATAGGTCTCAGGCGGGGCAATAATCTCAGCCACGCCGTCATCGAAGGACACATCATCCGCGCCGGCTTCCACCGCCATTTCAAAAATCTCATCTTCTTTCAATTTTTGCATTGGGAACGAGAAATAAGCGATGCGTTTGAACTGCCAGGCTACCGAACCAGCCTCAGCCATGCTGCCGCCAGCTTTATTCAAAGCATGTCGAATTTCCGCCACCGACCGGTTGCGATTATCGGTCATGCAGGCAATCAGCAAGGCGATGCCATGCGGGCCGTAGCCTTCGTACATCACCTCTTCGATGGCTACGCCATCTTTGCCTTCGCCGGAGCCGCGCCTGATGGCTCTTTCGATATTATCCTTTGGCATATTTTGGGCGCGCGCCCGTTCGATCGCCAGCTGCAAGCGCACATTGGAGCCAGGATCGCTGCCGCCTTCGCGGACTGCAATCACAATTTCGCGCGCCAGGCGGGTGTAAACCGCCCCTTTCTTTGCATCCGTCGCTTCTTTCTTGCGACGGATGGTCGCCCAGTGTGAGTGTCCAGACATACGTTCTCTCCTACAAATACATATAAGGGATCTGTGCAGAAATGCACCCAATTATACCATTACGGCCTGTTACTCCTCACCTTTTATGAAAGCTTCGGTCATTGCGCGAGCGGTATCGTCTTTGAACTGCTTGGGCGGGGTTTTCATCAGGTAAGATGATGGTCCAATCAGCGCGCCGGAGACGCTGCGGTCGATCGCCAACTTGGCGCAGCGCACTGCGTCGATGATCACACCGGCTGAGTTGGGCGAGTCCCACACCTCCAACTTGGCTTCGACATTGAGCGGAACATCGCCAAATGTTGTGCCTTCCATGCGGATATAGCACCACTTGCGATCGGTCAACCACGGTACGTAATCGCTCGGCCCGACGTGCACATCAGTATCAGGCAGCGGGTAAGGCAGCATACTGGTGACGGCATTGGTCTTGGAAATCTTCTTCGATTCCAGGCGCTCGCGTTCGAGCATATTCATAAAATCGGTGTTGCCGCCAAAGTTGAGTTGGTAGGTGCGATCCATACGCACGCCACGATCGACGAACAGGCTGGTCAGCACGCGGTGCACAATAGTCGCCCCGACCTGGCTCTTGACGTCGTCGCCAATCACCGGCAGTCCGCGCTCGCGGAAGCGCTTCGACCAGTAATCCTGGCTGGCGATGAAAACCGGGATACCATTGACAAAGGCGCAGCCCGCTTCCAAAATCTGTTCGACATACCACTTGGTCGCCATTTCAGAGCCGACCGGCAGAAAATTCACCACCACATCGGTCTTGGTGCTCTTGAGAATGCCAACAATGTCAGCTGTTGGGCCGGGGGCTTTCTTCAAGATTTGCGACAGGTATTTGCCCAGCCCATCATGGGTCATGCCGCGCGCCACAGGCACATTCAGGTGCGGGACATCCGAGAATTTATAGGTGTTGTTAGGGTAAGCAAAGATTGCTTCGCTCAGATCTTTGCCAACTTTGCCCTCAACCACATCGAAGGCAGCGGTAAATTCGATATCGCTAATGTGGTAACCGCCCAGGTTAACGTGCATCAGGCCGGGCACCTGGTCGTCGTCTTTGGCGTTGCGGTAGAATTGCACCCCTTGCACCAGGGATGAAGCGCAGTTGCCTACGCCAATGATGGCTACACGGACTTTTTTCTTGCTACTCATGGAGATCTCCTGTAGGTGGAATTTCAGTAATTATACACTTGTTCCTATCGCCAGGAACAGTACATTTTAACGTAAAAAATAGCGGCGCGCTATTCCTTGCCAAACCCCCCATCCTCGGTTATAATGCCCCTCGCTATCGGGGCGTGGCTCAGCCCGGCTAGAGCGCACGGTTCGGGTCCGTGAGGTCCCCGGTTCAAATCCGGGCGCCCCGACTGGAAGAGACGGCTGGTCTTTATTGACCGGCCGTTTTCGCCTTTAATTCAAGCTTAGGATGAAGAATTTCGGAGCAGACCGGGGTCATGCCACCAGCGCAAACTGCATGCCTACGACCCAGAACAAGCTGTGCTGGAGCATGGCCCACACTACCGTGCCATCGCGCTGCACCTGCCAGCCCCAGCCCAACCCCGCCAGAAAAGCCACCAGCAGCACGGCTAAAACCGCCCACCACGGTGCGCCGACAAACAGGGGGCCAATATGCCAGGCTGCAAACAGCATGGCATGAGCCAGCAAGGCTGGGGTTGAACGCCCTTTGAGTAAGATGGCCATCACCGGCAGCAGCGCTGAGCGGAAAAACAATTCCTGCGAAATGCCGCTGGCAGGGGCGAGCAGCAAGGCCGCACACCAGTTCCAGCCCTGCCACACGCTAACCGGCAGCACAGCGGCCTGGCCAAGTACAAACACCCCCACCAAAACCGCAAAGCCCGCCCAGGAGAGTGGTTTATAAACCAGGAAGCATTCCTGCCGGCTGAGACCGGCTGCCAACAACGCTCCCACAGCGAGCAATCCGGGGATAAAGCTCAACAGCGCCATGCCATCTTCGCTCACTCGCCCGAGCACGAAAAGAGTTTGTAAAATCGTATAGGCAGCCCACAAGGTGAGAACAGCGGTAATAACGAAGGATGGAGAAATGGTTGATCGGGTAGGAAGCGAATTTTCGGAAATTTAAGCTCCTGAGTTACATACCTTGGGATTTCTCACCCTTACAAAAACGGATTGATCACTTGTACATTCCCAAACATCTGCTGGTGACTCAAATCCTCTGAAAGCAATTGGCGACAGCCCGACTTTTGTGCGCTTTGCACAATCATAGCGTCCCAAAAAGAAAGCTGCCAGCGTTGTTGTAGATCGATCGCTTCCAATAAATCACTGGCGTCCGGAGAATGGACGCGCCAATGCGCCAGGTCAGATACCAGGTTTCGAGCCGTTTGAATATCAAGCGGATTGGGAATTTTGCGTGTCACGCTGACATAAAATTCTTGCAAAACTTGCAAACTCAGACAACCGCTTTGAGTCTCCCAACAACGACCGATAATTTGAGCAGCGCGCTGGTGTTTGGCGCCCGCAGAGCGGTCGAAAGCGTAGACCAGAATGTTGGTATCCACGAAAGTAATTTCCTGCGACTCATCGTTCATGCAGGTGCTCGCGTTTCCAGTTCGTCTGTCCATGGGTTCCCAGATCGAATGCACCCTCCAGCCAGGCCATACCACGCTGGCGGGCTTGTTCATAGGCTTCCTGTCCGCGAACCATTTCAACCAACGTCTCGGTCAAAAGGCCGGATAGCGAAGTATTCTTCTGGATTGCCAGGATTTTTGCCTTACGCAGCACGTTTTTGGGGATTGTCAGGGTTATATTTTGGGTTGGTTCCATAGATCCTCCGAAAAGAAGAAGTTCCACGCAATTAAGTATAACACGTAATTGCGTGGAACGCAGGTTGTTCCATTTTGAAATGGCAAGCCTGGATGAGCGGGTTACGCTTCTGGTACTGCGAAGATCTTTCGCAGGTGTTCAGCCCCTTCACGGTCTGTGATAGCCAGCACTTCATCGCCAGCTTCAAAACCGACTTTGCCGCGCGGTGGAATTACTTTGCCATCGCGGATGATGGCAGCAATTACACAGCTTTCTTTCAATCCTAAATCCATGATCGGTATGCCAACCGCCGGCGCCCCGGCAGGAATTTTTTCCTCTACCAAAGAGTAATCACCGCGCCGGATCTTCAGCAAGATCATCATGTCGCCCAGCGACATCTGCTCTTCGATCAGGCTGGCCATCACAGCTGACTGGTTGAGGGCGACATCGACATGAAATTTCTCATCGAACAACCAGGCGTTGCGAGGGTTGTTGATACGGGCGATGGTGCGTGGGGCGTCAAAGTGCTGGCGCGCCAGGTAGCAGATCACCAGGTTGTCTTCATCATCGGCAGCGCAAGCTGCTACGACATTGGCCTGGCGAATTCCAGCCTGTTCCAAGATTTCGACCTCGGTAGCATTGCCTTCGAAAATCACTTCGGTAGGCAGTTCGTGATGTAAACGCGAGAGCACATAAGGACGATGCTCGATCAGTCGAACCTGGTGGTTTTGTTCAAGAAGCATCAAGGCCAGTTGGGTGCCAGTTCGCCCGCCGCCAGCAATTAATACAAACATGGCTCACTTGCTCCTTTCCGATTGATGCGCATGGTTCAACTGCTTGTGTAATGCCACGCTGCCCTCCAGGGTAGCGCTGACGAGCAGTTGGTCGCCTTTTTCCAGGTGCAAATCGCAGTCGGGCATCATGGCGCGCCCGGCGCGCGTCACCGCCACCAGCAAGCAGTTTTCGTTGGGCATCAGGTCGCAGCACGAGCGTCCTACCCATGCGTCTGGGGCGTTGAATTCATAAAGTTCAACCTCGCCATTGCCAGCCGAGAAAACGGTGGTGGTCTCTTGCTCATAAAGCAGTTCTTCGATGCGTTGCGCGCCCCAACTGGATGAACTGACCACCGGTAATCCAAACACTTCATGCACCGAGCGCAAACGCGAGTCAAAGTTGCGCACTACCACGGTAGGAACGTTATATTCGATCTTTGCCAGGTGAGCGACCACTGCGTTGGTAGTATCGCTGCTGGTAACCGCCGCCAGTCCATCGACTTCATCGATGCCGGCGCGCAGCAAGGCATCCTGGCTGAGAGCTTCGCCCTCCACCGTGCGGCCGCGAAAATCGACCTCCAGGTTTTGGAAAGCTTCGCGGTCACAATCCAGTACCACCACAGTATGGCCGCGGCGATTGAGACGGCAAGCCAGCTCAGCGCCCACCCGCCCACAGCCGATGACGAGCATACGCATAATTTTTTTCACTCCTGAAAATGTTCCTGATCCTACTAACTTTTCACCCACCTTGGTACTTATATAGACCCTTAGGGTTTTGAAAACCCTAAGGGTCTGGGTGGGTCATGTCATTGCAGAATGGCATTATACCCCTATTAAAGAAAAATGGGCGCACAATCGCCTGTGCGCCCACCCTTGCACAACCAGACAAATCAATCGTTGCGACCGCCGACACCAAGCACCAGGGTGACCCAGTACAGCAGCTGCATCACAGCCGCTACCAGGGCGGCTACGTAGGTAAGAGCGGCAGCGTTGAGCACGTTGTTTACGCCACGCATTTCATCGTCGCCGATGATCAAACCGGAATCAGATAGCAAACGCCGGGCGCGCGCCGAAGCGTCCAGTTCCACCGGCACAGTGGCCAGGGCAAACAGCGTCCCGCCTGAGAAAACTAACACACCCAGCCAGGATATGCCCGCCGCGCCCAATACCAACCCGATCATGATCAAGATCCAGCCCAGGTAAGAACCGATATTGACTGCCGGCACCATTGCGGCGCGCAATCGCAAAGGAAAATACCCTTCGTGATCCTGCATGGCATGGCCCAGTTCGTGAGCGGCAATCGCCAGCGAGGCAATCGAAGCGCCGCGCGCCACTTCCGGCGACAGGCGCAGGGTTTTGGAGCGCGGGTCATAATGATCAGTCAGGTGTCCAGAAACACCCTCCAGGTTAACATCGTACAATCCACCGCGTTGCATCAGTCGCTGGGCAGCCTGTACGCCAGACATGCGGCTACGAGCAGGTACTTTGCTCCAGCGGCTATAAGCCGATTTGACATACCACTGCACCGCGATCATCAAGATGAAGACCGGTGCCATGAATAGGATGTATCGAGGGTCAAGTATCATAGTAGGCTACTTCCTTTTCCAAAAAACTCTCAACAATAGAATCCCGTGCTTACGGGTTGGAAAGCAACTCAATCGCTTTTTGTAATTGGACATCGTTATCCGCAAGCATATCCTCTTCGGTCAATTCGACCGGGTAATCAGGGGTTAACCCC
>JAGUYW010000041.1 GCA_020061105.1 Anaerolineales bacterium
AGGATGGCGTCGACCGGCGCGGCTCGGTCAATGTCCTGACCTCCGCCCGCTGGACGCCCCTGGCCTTCGGCACCGCCCAGCATACGATCATGGTCCAGGTGGAGAGAGAAAGAACTAAAACCAATGACAGGATGAACAGGATATAAAGGTGTACGCTTTCTACTTCGACTCATCTTCTTGCTCCGGTTGCAAAGCCTGCCAGACGGCCTGCAAAGATAAGCACGGCCTGGAGGTCGGGCGGCTGTGGCGGCGGGTGTATGAGGTGTCGGGTGGTGAATGGCGGCGGGAGGGGGCGGCCTGGCTGCCAGATGTGTATGCTTATAACCTGTCCATCTCATGCAATCACTGCCAGCAGCCCACCTGCGTTCCAGCTTGCCCGGCCCAGGCTTTATACCAACGCCCAGATGGGCTGGTATGGATCTACACTGAGCGCTGCCTGGGTTGCCAATACTGTACCTGGGCCTGTCCCTACGATGCTTTGCAGTACGACCACCAGCAAGGGGTGATGACCAAGTGCACCGGCTGTGTTGACAACCTGGAAATGGGGTTACCTCCCGCTTGTGTGGCGGCCTGCCCGCTGCGAGCGCTCGATTTCGGCGAACCGTCCGCCATGCAAAACCTGTACAGCGCCAATGGCGCCGGTGGGCTGGTCGCTGCGGTAGCGCCGCTGCCAGAGGAACAGATCACGCATCCCGGCCTGTTGATCCGCCCGCACAGCGCCGCTGAGCGCGCCGTCCAGGGTGCGCCGCGCCTGGCAAACCTGGAAGAAGTGCATACCGCCCAGGCGCACGATGAACGTCCATTGGTGTTGTTTACTGTGTTGGCGCAAATGGCAGTGGGGGCGTTTATTACGCTGGGGCTTTACGAGTTTTGGGCTGGCGTGGGGTCTGCATTCCCAATTTTGGCGGTCATGATGGCCATGGGGGGAGCGTTACTGCTCTCCTTGTGGCACCTGGGCCGACCGCAGCGCGCCTACCGGGCGCTTGCCAACTGGCGCACCTCCTGGTTGAGCCGCGAGATATTGAGTGCGGGGGCATTCTTCGCCGGGACAGCGTTATCCGGTTTACTGCATTGGCTTTACCCTTCTCGTTACCTGGAACTGGTAGGAGAATCATTTGGGCCTGTCTTTTTGCCGCTTCACAGCCCGGTGTTCTTTCTAACTGCACTGGCAGGTTTGGCATTGCTGGTCAGTATGGTGGGCATCTACCGCTTGCGCGCTGCCCCGGTTTGGGACCACTGGCGCACGCCTGTTAGCTTCTTTGCCACCTGCTTGTTACTTGGCCCACTTTTGGCGGCTGCGCTGCTGTATATGGATTCTCTGCCGGTGATCGATCTCTTTTTCAACGCTGGCAAGGCAACTGCGTTGTTCGAGACTGGCAGAGCAGCCGCCCTGGCTGCGCTGCTGGCTGCGTTGGTGCAGGCGGTTCTGAGCAGGTATGACCATAACCACAACGGGAGAACCTATAAACTTCGTTTGGGCTTACTGACTGCCACTATGCTCCTGGCTGGGGTGGTCTTGGTGACTCTATCGCAACCTTGGGATGACCAAAGTTGGATGCTTGGTGGGGCGCTGTTGAGCATCGCCTTCGTGCTTGCCTTGGCTTCCGATATGCTGGGGCGCTGGTCTTTCTACCAGTTACGTACTCCAGGCAAGATTGGCTGATAATCAGGCTGCAGGAGAAAATCGGGACAAAAAAAAGACCCCTGGATGGGGTCTCCTTTTCGTTTTTGAAAACTCCTGGCGCCAGCGCAACTGGCTGAACCCGCGCCAGGAGTTTCGATAGGATTTTGCTAAGCCGACGGTTCCGGCAGTCCTTGAACCCCCTTGAGCATCTTTTCTAAAGCCATGCTGTGGCTGCAAACGCCGCGTGTGTGGAAGAAATCGCAGTCGCACAGCCAGGCTCCGTTCTGGAGTCGGATGGTATGCGGGTTATTGTCGCCATCGAAGGTCATATCAAGCGATTGAATAGTAAAGCGTTGGCGTTCTTCTGCGTAGCGTCGCGCTTTTTCGATTTTCCCGATCATCCCAGAATCCATTTTCTAAAATCTCCTTTCAAGTGAAGCATTTATGCTTAGGTTATCGAAAGCAAAAAGGCACGCTGGCGCGTGCCTCTGCAGTTAGGCATTTCTGTCAGTTGTCTTTTCGCTAAAAACTCGCAAGGCAGGGTTGCTCCTTTAACTATAGTATACGCGGAGTCACAGCGAAAGTCAACAGGAATTTTGTCCTCGATTACCGGTGTTAATCCTTGTCTTTCACAAAGATATTCAACACGATGCTGACGATGCTGACGACCAACGCTCCGAAAAAGGCTGCCCAGAAGCTATCGACTGAAAAGCCCCAACCGAAGCGAGTACCAATTTCACCGGTCAGATAGAACAGCAAGGTGTTGATGAGCAGCGTACCAATGCCCAGGGTTAGGATAATCAACGGGCAGGTCAGCAACATCAGTAAAGGCCGCAGCAAAGCATTTAGCAGTCCAAAGATCAGGGCGAGAATGAAAAACGCCAGCCATTGATTGGTTTGGGAGGGCTGCATCTGGATGCCTGGGACGAGCGCGACAGCAGCATACAACGCCACGGCATTGATTGCCCAACGGATTAATAATTTAATCATCGAGTACCTCCTTCGAGTTGTAAATAAATGATACTATATATACGGGCGAAACGCCAGCAGGTCGCGGCGGGCATGTCGAATGATGCAGGTATGTTACAATAATATAAGCTGAGCGAGATGGAGAGTGAGCTATGAAACAGATTTCCCTTCTGTTTGTGCTGTTGTTTTTCCTGACAGCCTGCGTACCTGCAGTTCCTAAGCAAATACCGGCTGGCACATTGGTCGCCCTGACGCTGGCGGCTTTGCCGCCCACCGAGACAT
>JAGUYW010000011.1 GCA_020061105.1 Anaerolineales bacterium
AGTGGTTTCGTGGGGCGACGCCATGTGCATCACCACCGGCATGAACTACCGGGTGGATATCCCTGGTTCGCTGGAATTTATTTGGAGCGTGATCGAGGGGTTGGAGTAGCGATCGAATTTCAGACTCTTAGGGTTTTAAAGCAAACCCTAAGAGTCTTTTATGGACGCCTGTATTGCATGCCCGGAGCGTCGTCTGGGCGCGCCGTGAAGCCGTGCTTTTCATATAAATGGCGCTTGCCGCGGGCGCAGAACAGTTGGATATCGCGCAGATTGGCCTGCTGGCAGCGCTCTACCAGCCTTTTTATACTACCCGCCCTACCCCCACCAACCGTTCGCCGTCGTAGGCCGAGATCACCAGCCACGAATTCGCCATAATTATTGCAAATTCAACCGGCGAAGCCTGATATTCACGATTCCAGCCGGTGTTTTCGAATAAGGCGATGAACGGCGACGCCTATTCCCAAGTTTCCTGGGAAAAATTCCCGCCCCAAAAAAAGACGCCTGCCTCATGACATGCGGCGGGCGGCGCAGTATAGTTCTCCTTAGTGTTTATTTCACCAGAGGAGAATTACGATATGAAAAAGCTTTTGATAATTGCAGGGATCGTACTGGGCGGCCTGGTGGCGGTATTGGTTGTCGTAGTGGGCGCTTTGTACGCCAACGGCAGCGCTCGCCTGAGCCGTACGTATGATATCCAGCCGGATGCGGTGGCTCTCCCCAACGACGCCGAGGCGCTGGCGGAGGGCAAACGCCTGGCTTCGATTTACTGCGCCAGTTGCCATGGCGAAAATTTCGCCGGGACGGATTTCTTCAACGATCCGGCCCTGGCGGTGGTGGACGCTCCTAACCTGACCGCCGGAAGGGGCGGCATCGCAGCCAGTTACACGGATAGCGATTGGGTCCGTTCGGTACGGCTTGGCGTCGACCCGCAGGGCAGACCGCTCTTTATCATGCCCTCCAAAGACTTCTATTACTTCAGCGATCAAGACCTGGGCAGCATCATCGCTTATCTGAAAAGCGTCGCTCCGGTCGACAACCTGTCCGAAGATTATGAAATTACCGTGATGGGGCGCGCCCTGATCGCTGCGGGCGCGTTTGGGGATATTATCGCCGCTGAATCGATCGACCATCGCGCGGCACGCCCCAGCGTTCCGGCGCGCGGCGATACAGCAGAGTACGGCGCTTACCTTGCGAATACCTTTGGTTGCATCACTTGCCACGGGGCAGAACTGGCGGGCGGCAAATCTCCCGAACCGGGAGCGCCGCTGGGGCCGAACCTGACTCCGGGCGGCAGCCTGGCGCAATGGGCGCCGCAGGATTTCATCAATGTGATCCGAGCCCGTCGCAGCGACTTTATGCCTTTCGAGTCGCTCAATAAGATGAGCGATGAGGAATTGACAGCTATTTTCCTGTATCTGCAGTCGCTGCCAGCTTTAGAAACGGCTGTCAAATAATCAGGATACACGTTTTAAGAAAGAGGCAAAAATGTTGCAATGGTTTCTCTCTCTCCGGGGCGCACTGGCGCTCTCCATCCTGGCTTTGATCTCGGAAGTCTGGCGCAGTTACCTGGATGCTATGTTCGTGCTGCCGGTGGATTTTGGAACTGAGGCGTTGATGAACCTGGGGGCGGTGATATTTACCGTCTTGTTTGGGCTGTGGGTCTGGTCGCTGATCCTTACCAGCCGCGGCAGCCGGGGTGGTTTATATGCGGCTTTTTTCATCAATGCGCTGGTTTTGTTCGGCATTCCGGTCAGCTGGCTGCTGGTTTATTGCCCGGCGGCATGCCAGGCCGAAGCGGGGATTTTCAATCTCGCCAATACCCTCAACCTGGTATTGGGTGTGCTGGCAGCGCTGAGCCTGGGTGTGCAGGTCTGGCGGGCTTTTTCCGGCGACCGGATGAAGCCAGTCAGGTCTCAATCTTAGCAATACTTTTTATTCTGAACCAAGGGGGGCGCTCAAGGCGCAAACGAGAGGCTTCCTGATCTGTTCAGGTATACTTCCCGCATGCATCGGGATACCTGCCCCATGACAGGTGTCCCGATGTAGGATAGAGTTCTCTTCAGAATTATTTTCTAAGAGGAGAATCGCATGAAAAAAATTTTGAAACTTGTTGGGATTGTGCTGAGCAGCCTGATAGTGTTGCTGGTTGTGGCTGTGATGGGTTTGTCGGCCAGCGCTCGCGCTCGCTTCAACCGTGTCTATGACATCCAACCGGCTGCGCTGGTGATCCCTGGCGACGCAGAGTCAATCGCAAAAGGGGAGCATATCGCCTCGATTTACTGTGCCAACTGCCACGGCGATAATATTGCTGGGGAGGTTTTCTTCAATGAACCAGTTCTGGCTGTCATTGACTCTCCCAACCTGACTACCGGTGAAGGTGGCATTGGGGCTGTTTACAGCGACCTCGATTGGGTGCGCGCCATCCGGCATGGCGTCGATCCGCAGGGCAGGGGTCTTTTCGGCATGCCCTCGAAGGATTTTTACTACTTCAGTGATGAAGACCTGGGAAATATCATCGCCTACCTCAAAACCGTATCACCGGTCGACAACCAATCTAACACTTCTGAGGTCACCCTGATAGGAAACGTCTTGACTGGCTTGGGGCTTTTTGGAGATGTAATCAATGCTGAAAATATCACCCACACCGCGCCCCGCCCAATTGCCCCAGCTCGGGCGGTCAGTGTAGCCTATGGAGGTTACCTAGTGACGACGGTCGGCTGCGCTACCTGCCATGGAGAGCAGTTGGCGGGCGGTCTGTCTCCCGTTCCCGGTTCCCCCCTCGGGCCAAACATGACGCCAGGCGGTGTTTTGGCGGATTGGACACAACAGGAATTTATCAATATTATCCGCGTGCGGCGCAGCGAATGGATGCCGTTTGAATCGTTCAGCAAAATGAGCGATGATGAATTGGCTGCCATATTTTTGTATCTACAGTCGCTGCCTGAATTGGCAACCGTTGTCAAGTGAGTATCGCGCGGGAAGCGGCATCAAACAAA
>JAGUYW010000082.1 GCA_020061105.1 Anaerolineales bacterium
CAGGCGCAAGCGCAACCGCCGCCCGAGCGGCTGCCGCCGCTGCGGCTGCTGGTCGAAACCGGGATGGGGTTGGTCTTGCGAGTAACGCCTTCGGTGAAGCTGGTCAGGTTGCCGACCACGTTGGAGGAGAAGCTTTGCACACCGTTGACCATCGAGGCGGCAAAATCAGCGCCGGGCAAAACCGGCTTGCTGAAGCCACCGCCCAGGGAAGGGATGGAAGGCAGCGAGCCGGTGGTGGCGGTGCGTGGGGTGGGGTCGTAGCGATTCCACCAGATGGGTACGAAGACCGGGCCGCTGCGGAAGACATCACGGGTGCGGGTGTCGTAGTTTTTGTCCAGCATAGTCCATTCCATCACTTCGTCGTACTTGGCGCTCTTCACTTCAGGGGTATCAGCGCTCTCTACCTGCGCCCAGGCGCGTTTGACAATGTCGTTGTAATAAGTGACCGTCTCGCGACGGCTGAAGCCTTTGAGTTTGGCTGAAACGCTCTTTACCAGGGAAGTCATCATCTCTTGCAGTGTGCGGCGGCGCTTGGCTTTGTCGCTTTCCTGGAAGGCTTCCAGGAACTGTTTTTCGTAGCTCAGAATATCTTCCGGCAGTGGGCTGACAGCCTGGATGGTGAGCGGGTCGCGCTTGGTGACGGTGGCGAAGCCTTTCTTGATGCAGGCAAACAGGATCATGGTCAAGACTTTGTCCATCGGCTGTTCGAGCAGAATGGAAGCCTCGATGGCGGTCAGGCCGCGCTTGATGCCGTGACCTTCGATGGCGACTTTGGGCGGCAGGTATTGCATTTTGCGCTTCTTGCTGGTGATGCCGGAAGCCACGCTGGTGAGCATGATGAACATACCGATGCAGCCGCAAAAACCGAGCCCGATCAGGTCGTCTCCGGAGATGCCCAGGTTGGTGAAGATGCTGGGGCGGGCGACGGTGCTTTCGGGAACATAGGTGGATGGGAAAGAAGCGCCGAATTTATATTGGGTGTAGGCGTTGGCATTCGGGTTGTACCAGGAGTAGAACACTCGCCCATCGGCGTCGAACCCCGTGTCTGGCTCTTCGGGGAAACCGGCTGGGGCTTCGTGCCAGCGCGGTTCTTCGGAGCCGACTCCCGGCGGCATATGGAAGACCACCTGCATGCGGGTGTCGCCGGTGACATATTGCTTGCCGAACCAGGTGGGTATGAATACAGCGCTGGCATACCCATCGCCGGTGCTATCCACGTACAATACCTTGCGGATTGTTCCAATCCAGACATGCACGCGCCCAGTCTGTCCAGGCTGAATGGAGTTGGCGCCCAGGTTGACGGCGACGCCTGTCCCGCTGCCTTCGTAATCGGAACTTGAAATCTCTTTC
This sequence comes from Anaerolineales bacterium, assembly GCA_020061105.1. Lineage (GTDB taxonomy): Bacteria > Chloroflexota > Anaerolineae > Anaerolineales > UBA4823 > JAGUYW01. The sequence goes on from JAGUYW010000082.1 coordinate 1,351, forward strand.
ACCGGTCTACCGTCCACATCGGCATAGATGCTGCCGATCTCGAAGTTTGAATTCGGCAAGCCGACATCGACATATTCGATTTTGGAGGCTGATGGGGTGTTGGTGAATGTGAAAAGGTAGTCGATTGAGGCGGAACCGTCATCATTCCAATAGACATTGACAATCAGTTCATCCAGGCTGAAATAATAAGTCTGGGCGATAGCGCTGCTCATCGGGATGCTGATCAAGATGAGCGCCAGCACCACGGTCAGGGTCAGGCGTTTGATTTTTTTCATGTAGATTTCTCCATTTGTGTTATCTGCCATAATGGAGAAATTCAACTTCGAGGTAAAGTTGAATTTCTGGCGGCTTCGCTCACCATTTTGGATCTTCCGTCAACTGGTAGGTGGTATTGCAATACGGGCAGTTGACCACCGGGGCGCCAGCCACCATCTGGATATTATCCATTTTCAAGGAGCCGCCACATGATTTACATTTCATCGTGTCCAGGTTGACGTTTGCGGGAAGGTCGACCTTCAGCGTCACGTTGGCTGGCCCCGACTGGACCGGTTTTTGGCGCGAACCGAGCCAGATCAGTCCAAAACCGATGGCGACGCTGATCAGGCCAATCGGAATCCAGCCCAGCGAACCATCCGGGCTAAACGAGCCCCAAATAAACAAAACCCCAAAGAAGATCAAGATCCCTGCTGCAATAAAGGCAACAATTTTTCCTGTGCTCATAGACACCTCTCTTTCATCCTTGTATACGTACAATGTGGCGTTTTGGCGCGCCGCGGTGATTTTACACTTCCGCCGATTTGGATATAGTATAGTGTAATTGGTTAACTTGCCAGGCGCAAATGACAAATTTCCTGAATTTGTCATATTGTACCCTGCAAAGCTCAAAGGTTATAGATTTGTTTTAGTTCAACCAGGGATTTCTTCAGGCGTTCGATCTGCGCCAGGCTGTCTTCCAGCTTTTCGTTCGCGCCGGAGTGGTCTTCGAGCTGGCTTTTGATTTGCTGCAGGTCGTTGTGGATTATCTGTAGGGGGACATTTAATTCCTGCGAGAAGGCGGCGGCGGTCTTGCTCATCGAGGCCAGGCGGGCGGCGTTGATCATCTGGTCACGCGCCAGGCGTTCGATTGCCAGGGCATCTTCCAGGTTTTGGATGCGTTGTTTCACCTGTTCGTCAAAGGATTGCACCATGTTCTGGATTTCCTGGCGCAGGCGTAATTTTTCACGCCGCTCTGCTTCGAATTCATTGCGCAGACGTTGTATGAAGATATGATATTGCAGGCGCGCCAGCAGTTCTTGTTCACGTACAGGCTTGAGGATGTAGTCGCTGCCGCCGGCGGTGAAGATTTGATCGATCTCTTCAGGGCGGCGAGCGGTGGTTAGAAACAGAACGGGGATGGAACGGGTGTCGGGTTGCGCCTTCAAACCCTGGCATACCTCGAATCCGGTCATGTCAACCAGGGCGCTATCCAGCAGGATCACATCTGGAGCGTACTGGTGGGCAATTTGCAAGGTGGCTTTGCCAGTTTGGGCAGTTTGAACGCGATAATTATTTTCTTCGAGCAGGTATTTGAGCGAGTCGAGCGCTTGGGGCTGGCTGTTGACCACCAGAATCTTACCTGCCCAGCGGGTCAGGCTGGGAAGTTCTGCCAGTGTGATATTCTCGCGCAAAGAAAGCATTTGGGACCTGCAGCGTTGGCGGCGTTAAACACCGAATCGCCTGTCTGAAAACCTTGTCCGCTGAGACTTCACAAAGTGGAAGCAAGCGCTACAAGGGAATTTTCAGTTGGAGGCAGCGCCGGCAAAACGCCAGCCCAAGCGGGTCTTAGTTGCTATAGCGGTTATTGAACTGTAACCAGCGCGAGGCCAGATCGGTCAGCGAGGCGGCTTTTGCGGTCAAAATGAAGCGCTTATCGGTGGAGCTGATCTGGAACAGCTCGCCATTGTAACCTTGCTCTAGGGCTTGTTCGGGCTGGTTGAGCAGCATGCTGCAAAAGCGGCTGTCGACCAGGGCGGCGTTGATCAAGCGGCTCATCTCGCCAGCCTTGCCTTGTTGGTACTGGCTGGTGGTCGGCATATATAAATTACTGGTTGTAAGTAGTCCCATCATTCGATCTCCTTATTCAATTGTCCTTGCTTTTTTTGCGGTGATGTGACCTTTTGGGCAGTGACTCCTTTCAATATTGGGTCGTTGGTATGCTCTGGGCCACCGCGAGTCCACAGGGCATAGAAAACGCCAATGGCGATCAATAGATCGCCAGGGCTGAAGGCAGAGCGCCCGGGGAACCAGGCTGGTAGGAGTAGAAAATCGGATAACTGCCACAGGCGGGTCTCGGAAGTTGGCAACAGGATATCTTTGCTCCAGCCCACTCGCTGACCAGTTTCCAGGCTTTGACCAGGGAATAATTCGGCTGCGACCTGCGGGCTTACCGGCATCCAACCGCCATTGGCGACGATCACCAGAAGATTGAGAGCCAATCCCAAACCGAGTAAGGTAAACCCAGGTTGGCGGCGGTTAAGCCAGATAAACACCAGCAGAACGGCTTGCGTGCCGACCAGGATTGCCGAGACCAACCAATCGGGTAAGGCAGCGCGGCTGGGTGGGAACGAAAAGGCAAAGGCTTGAAGCAGAGCGGCTGCAAATAGCAGCCCCAACCAGGAAGGGAGATTGACCTGGTAAGTTCGTCTGCGTACCCTGGCGCGACCCAAACCGGCGGCAAATCCTAAGGCAACCGCAATCAGCAGGATCATTCCTGCCAGCAGCGAACTACCGGCCGCCTCCTGGAATAGTGTCTCCACCGCCGACGGGGGCGCCAGCGCTTAAGACAAGCAGGCTCAGGCTGATGACCAGCAGGATGAGTTGGATTTTTTGGCGGTCCAGGGTGACGATGGTCCAATTGAGGCTGTTCAGGTAGTTTTTCATTTTTACTCCTTGATCAGTTACTTGAGAATTTGATTGTCTTAACACATTGAAAGGCCATGTTTGTGATAACCCTCAAATTTGGTAAGATGACTGCGTACATTGATTTTCACCGCCGATGGGCTGCAAACATGCCTCAATCGCACAGTTACAGATTAATATATTATTAAGATTTTGGGAGTATATTTGCCGTAAAAGCTGGCTTTTGAGGTACTAATGGATCAAAGAGCGAAATAAAGCGCTGGTTTGGGAGGAGGGGGCAATGCCGACCTGGGTTTCCAGGTTGGTCTGCAGCTTTTCGTAGAGCCGGATAATGCCAGGGCGGTCGGCGGTAGCTGCCAGGGCTTGCATGCCCAACGTGTAGGCTTTTTCCAGGCAAGGGTCGCTGAGAATCAGGCGCTGGCAGATTTGCGAGGCCTGCTCATACTGGGCATCCGATATGTAAAGCTCAGCCAGCTGCAAGCCAGCGGTATGGAAAACCTGACGCAGATGTTCGCGTTCTGGCATGACCCACACACCCTCGATCTCCGGCAGGTAATCACCCTGGTAAAGCTGAACCAGCTCTTCCAGCAGGAGCTTGCGTTCACCAGGGTTTTCACGCTGTTTTGATTGGGCGAATAGCTGTTCAAGGCGCTCGACATCGTAGCTGTAATCCAGGTCCTTGTTGAAGGTGTATCGTTCGCCATCGAAGCGAATGACATCCTGCCTTAGAGCGCGGCGCAAACGGTAAATAGCATTCTTGAAACGGTTTTTAAGCTGGGCAGGCGAGCTATCCGGCCATAGAATCTCGCCGAGCATTTCTTTACTCCAACCGCGCGGTTCGCTCAGAATTAAGAAAAGCAGATCACGGGTGGTCTGGGTTTGCCAATCGGTTTGGGTGAGGGGACGCTCGCCTAACCAGACACGCGCCGCTCCCAAGGCCTGGATTTTGAGAATTGGAGGGGCAAGGGGAATTTCCATTTTCTGGAAGCGCAGCGAGCGCTTGAGCGGAAGCAGGTTTTCTTCGAAAGCTTGCACTTCCTCTAGCAGTCGTTGAGCCTGTTGCTGAAGCGGCGCATGAAATACAAGCGCAGTCAGCATGGGTTTGACGTAGCGCGCCGCAGCCACCAACACCGCCCGGCTGTGCAGGTCGGCGGTGATCTGGAAGGCGGATTGCAGGCGCTGCTCAGCCGATTCGCGGTCGCCCTGGGCAAAAAGAACGCCAGCCAGGAAGAGATTGGCGCGCCCGGCCAGGATGCGATGACCGCCGGCTTCGAAAAGCAGGGTAGCCTGGGAAAACAATTTGGCGGCGCGCTCGTTTTTCTGCTCAGTAAAGGCCAATTGACCGCTTTCCAAGAGCCAAAGGCCATGGGTGTAGCTGGAAGGCGTTGACCCCATCAACTGGCTGGCAGCTTGCAGTAAACTGTGGGCGGCCAGGTATGAATTCTGCAGTCGTTCGGCAGATGCTTCGGCGATGTGGCGGTAGATATTCAAGAAATGGTCGGTGCTTTTTTCCAATCGCTGGCGAGCCTGTTTGTAGGCCTCCAGAGCCGAATCAGGGGCGTCCAGATCCAGGAAGAGATCACCTAAACCGACCAAAGCCATGGTTTCGATGCCGAAGTTGCCGCCGCGCCGGGCAGTGAGCAAGGATTGCTCGAAAACAGCAAAGGCCGTGTGGTATTCTCCCTGGATATGATTGAGTACTGCCAGATCGTTCAGCACAGCGGCCTCGGCGTACAGGTCGCCATGGCGGTGAAAATAGTCGAGAGCTTGCTGGTAACAGGCTTGCGCTTCGGCGAAGTCGCCGGTTTCGAAGTAGGTCGCGCCCAGGCTAACCTGGATGCGGTTGACGCCGCTGGAGTCCCGCTGCGATTGGAACAGTGTGAGGGCCTGGTTAAGCAGCTCGATGGATTTTTGCAGCGTGCCGAGTAATCGTTGGTTCTGTCCCAGGATGCGGTAAGCCTCAGCGCGATAAATGGTCAGTTCTTCATCGCCAGGATAATCTTCTGTCAGGCGCAGCACTTCCTGGGCATCAACATGCGAGGCGTCCCAGCGGGCTTGCTGATTGTAGACCAGCGAGCGCCAGGCTAACACTCCAGCCAGTTTCTTGTAATTTTTTTGGGCGCTGTAATCTCGGGCGGCCTGGTCGAGCAGGCGCAAGCCACGCGGCGCTTCCCCTTGGGCTGCCAGGCTGACGCCTAGTCTGGCAAGTAATGCTGGTCGTTCGGTAAGAAAACTGGGAGGCAGCGCTTCCAGCCAGGATTTTAACAAGGCCATTCGCCCACTGCGCGTCATCGGTTCGCCGGCGCGTTCCAGAAAATTACCGGTGATCTCCAAGTCACCCAAACTCAGGCATACGGCATAGGCTTTTTGCCATTCTTGGCGGCGGACGTAGATGTTGATCAGCGATTGTTGCAGCAGGCTGACCTGGTCAGGGTCTTCCACGCGCAGGCGATCTTGCAAAAAATCGCGGAAGAGTTGGTGGTAGCGCAGCCAGAAACCATCGCGTTCGATCTGGATCACGAACAGGTTTTTTGCCAGGATCGTTTGCATCAGGCTTTGCCAGGAGGTGTGCGTTGGCGGTCCGAGCAGTTCCTGGCACAGTGCGGGATTGAACTCATCTAGAAATGAGCTGCGCAGTAAGAAATCACGCAAGGAAGCTGGTTGTTGGTCGAAAACCTGGTTGGCAAGGTAGTCGTACAATTGCATGCCAGAGGCGCGCTGCATGTAAATATGCTGTTGCATCCCACTCCACATGGTTTGGGCTGAGAGCAGCAACCCGGTGATCCAGCCATCCGTCTGGCGGGCTAATTCCTGAGCGGCGTCTTCGGTCAAGGCCTGACGGTAGTTTTGCAGCATCAAGGCCTGGATTTCCTGCGGGCGAAAGGCCAGGTCGTGCAGACCGACGCCGGTGACCTGCGCTCTTGCGGTCATCAAGGGCAGGTCGGACAGGCGCAGCAAGGCGCGCGATAGGATCACCACGTGGCAGTTCTGGTCGACATCCTGCACAAAGCGGTTGACAAATTCGTTAATGGCTTCGTTTTCGCTGACCAGGTGATAATCGTCGAGCACGATGACAAAATGCTCGGTGATGGTGGTGTAGATTTCATTAACAATGGCGATTTTGCAATCATCGGCGCTCAGGTTGCCCTGGTCAAAAGCCAGCAGGGCGGCGCGCGATTGCTCGCCAAATTTCGAGAAGCGCTGCTGGATGCAGGTAATCAGGTGCAGCAGGAAACTGGAGAGGTCGTTGTCGGTCTGGTCTTGGGAATACCAGCAGAAGGGGAATTCATGGCGGTGGGCTACATCGACCATCAGGGAGGTCTTGCCATAACCGGCCGGCGCGACCACCAGGATCAACTTCAGGTCTAGCGCTTCGTCGATCAGTTCAACCAGACGTTGGCGAGTCAGCAAAGCTTTGCCGCGGTGCGGCAACGAGACTTTGGTAAGTAATAATGGACCTGTCATCGCCAATTGGATTGGTTCGTGTGTGTAGAACCATCAATCTCCCACCAGATTATACCAAAATGAAGGGTGCGGAGTGGATAGGCAGTATTTCCCAGTCAGGTGGAATTTATTTGAACTTTACAGAGCTGAATTTGCCGGGTATGGGATAACTTGCGGGCCTTCCGGTAGGGCAGCCAGGCGAGAGCCTTTCTCTGCCAGCAAGCGCGCCAGGGTTTTCTCGAAATGACGGGCGGGCAGAAACAGCGCCCGTTCGATTTGGATGTCGCTCAGACCGCTGGAATGAACGAAAACATCGGCATGAAGCTGCACCTGGGCCTGGATTTGCACCTGCCACTGGTCGTGGGAGGAAAAATCGGAGGCGGCGATCATTTCGAGTGCTTTTTGGGGCGATCCGGCGCGCTGCAGCAGGGCGCTGTAGCCGCCATGCTCCGGCAGCCCATCCTGGCAGGCAGCTGCCAGCAGGATGGCGCCGCCTGGGCGGGCAAGGCGGGCGGCGGCGCTCAGGCCTTTGACGGTTTGGTACAGGTTCTGGTCGAGCGGGTAGCCGCTGTTGGTTGTGATGACAACATCGTATGGCTTTTCAAAGGGCAGCATGGCGCTCTGGCGCACAAATTCGCAGCCTACCCGGTGGGCTTCCAAAAGCTCCCCGGCGAAAACGCCTGTAATTTCATGGCGCTGGTTCAGGGCGACGTTGAGCAGGAAATCCGGCCGGGTGAGCAAGGCCACGGCGCGCATTTCCTCCCAGATGGGGTTGCCTTCGGTCACGCCCCAGGTAGCTTTGGGGTGGGCGATCATCTGGTAACCATGGTTGCTGAAGACGCTCTCGGCGCCCGCCAGGGAGGGCAGCACGGCTTTTGGCCCACCGCTGAAGCCAGCGAAGAAGTGCGGCTCGATGAAACCAGTCAGGATCTTGAGATCCGCTTCCAGGTAATGGCGGTTGACGCGCACCGGATGGCCGAGCGGGGTATTGCCCAGCGAAACCAGGTTGGCGTCGTCGAAACAATCGTGCTGCAGGCAGCGGTAGTTCTCGACGATCTGATCGCCCAGCATCTGGCGCAGTTCGGCGGCGGTCTGCGGGCGGTGGGTGCCCAGGCCATTTAGCAAGGTGATGTCGTGGCGTTCTATGCCAGCCTGGTGAAGCTCTTGCAGCAGGATAGGCAAGATGCGGTCATTGGGGGTGGCGCGTGTGATGTCGGTATGGACGATCACCACGCTTTGCCCGGGGCGGGCGATCTGGCTCAGCGCTGGGCTGAAGATGGGGTTGCGCAGCGCCTGGCGCAGGGCGGCGGGTTCGTCCGGCAAGCCGGGGGTTATGCGCGGGGCGAAGATATCGCAGTTTTCAGGGAGGGTGACTCTTAAGCCTCTGCGGCCGTAGGCTAGGTGGATTTCCATAGGTACAGTTCGATCGCCTCGCGAATGTTATGAAGCGCTTCTTCGCGGTTTTCTCCTTAGCTGATGCAACCTGGTAAGGCAGGTACAACCGCTAACTTTATGATTTGTCCATCTGGTCGTCCGAGGCGGCCAGTTCTTTGAGCTGGCCGGTGACGACGTAGATGGTGCGTTCGCAGATGTTGGAGACGCGGTCGCCCAGGCGTTCCAGGTTGTGGGCGGCCCACATCAGGTAGTTGGCCTGATCGATGGCGGCGGGCTTGGTGAACATGATCGCCACCAGTTCGCGGTAGACCTGGTTATAGAGGTCGTCGATTTCATCGTCTTCATCGGGGATGACGCGGGCAGTTTCGGCGTCGCCGGTAACGAAGGCGCCGATGGCGCGGTGCAGCATGTCGACGGCTTTGGCAGCCATGCGCGGGATATCAACCAACGGCTTGATATGCGGCTCGCTGCCGATCATCATTGTTACCCGGGCGATGCCTTTGGCGTAATCGCCCATGCGCTCCAATTCGCTAACCACTTCCAGGATGGAGGCCATCAGGCGCAGATCGTGGGCCATAATGGGCTGCTGGGTAGCAATGGTGATCATGGTATCTTGCTCGATCTCGAAGCGTTTGGCGTTGATCTGGCTGTCGTAAGCGTAGATGCGGCGGGCGCTTTCGATGTCGTGCCTTTTGAGCGCCTCGACGGCGTCCAGGGTGGAGTTTTCGACCATGCTGTCGAGCACCAGGATTTGGTCGAGCAGGTAGCGGGTCTTGTTGTCAAGGGTTTCACGCGACATGGGTCATTTCCTTCTTAGCCAAAGCGTCCGGTGATGTAATCTTCGGTGACTTTTTCTTTCGGATTGGTAAAGATTTGGCTGGTATTGCCAAATTCCATCAAATAACCAGCCCGGTCTTCGTTCATAGTGAAGAAGGCGGTGTAATCCGAAACACGCGCCGCCTGCTGCATGTTGTGGGTGACAACGATAATGGTGTACTGCTGGGCCAGTTCTCGCATCAGTTCCTCGATGCGCAGCGTGGCGATGGGATCGAGTGCGGAGGCGGGTTCGTCCATAAGAATTATATCCGGTTTTACGGCGATTGTGCGGGCAATGCACAGGCGCTGCTGCTGGCCGCCGGAGAGCGACAGGCCGCTCTGCTGGAGTTTATCGTTGACTTCGTCCCATAGGGCAGCGCCGCGCAAAGCCTGTTCGACCAGGTCGTCCATGCTGCCTCTGTAACCGTTGATGCGGGCGCCCCAGGCTACATTTTCATAAATGCTTTTGGGAAAGGGATTGGGCTTTTGGAAAACCATGCCAATCCACTTGCGCACCTGCACGGAGTCGACACCGGGGTCGTAGATGTTGTGACCGTGGAAAAGGATTTCACCCTGTACGCGGGCGCTGGGCACCAGGTCGTTCATGCGATTGAAGGCGCGCAGCACGGTGCTTTTGCCGCAGCCGGAAGGCCCGATCATAGCGGTTATCTTCTGGCGCTCGATTTTTAAGTTGACATTTTTCACGGCCCGAAAATCGCCATAATAGACATTGAGGTCTTTCACTTCAATGGCGTATTTGCCGTTGGTGGTTGTTTCCACCGCCTCGAGGGTTTGGGGATGTGCAATAGAGATGGAAGTCATTAGAGTCTCCTGCTAAAGCGATTGCGCAGTAAGATGGCAGTCGCGTTCAGGCTGAGCAGCATCGTCAGCAGCACCAGGATGGCAGCAGCAGCGATATTGCGAAAATCGTCTTGTGGGCGGGAAGTCCACTGGTAAATCTGTATTGGCAAGGTGGTGAACTTGGAGAAAGGCCCGTCAGGGTCGAATGTGATGTAGGTGGATGCGCCGACCACCACCAGCGGGGCGGTTTCGCCGATGGCACGCGAGATTGCCAGGATGGTGCCGGTCAGGATGCCCGGCATGGCATTGGGCAGGACGTGGTGCCAGATGGTCTGCCACTTGGTAGCGCCCAGCCCATAGGCGGCCTGGCGCAGCGACGACGGCACAGCGCGGATGGCTTCTTGCCCGTTGATGATCAGCAAAGGCAAGACCAGCAATCCCAGAGTTAGCCCGGCTGAGAAAATGGTGCGCCCGTTAGCGGTGGTTGGGTCGACCAGGCCAAAGATGGCGCCGCTGGTAAGATGCTCTAAGGTGCGCACGAAGATCGCCAGGCCGAGGATGCCGTAGATGATGGATGGAACGCCGGCCAGGTTGTTGATGTTGGTTTGGATCAGGCGGTTGAGGCGGTTATCGACGGCGTATTCTTCCAAGTAGATGGCTGCGCCCACGCCGGTGGGAAAGGCAAACAGGATGGTGATCAGAATTGTCCACAGCGAACCCAGGATGGCGGTGCGCACACCGGCGTCGATGGGGATGGAGGACTGCGGCGCTTGCACAAAGCGGGGGTTGAGCCAGGAGCGGAAGAGCACATTAGCTTTCGGGTAATCCTCGGCTGCTTCGGTGAGTACCTGCTGGCGGCGCAGCAGCGAGTCGGTCAGCGACCAGGTTTTTACCACCTTTGGCCGCACTACATCTTCCAGGATCAGGTCGTAGACTTCGTCGGCGGTGCGTTCTTCGAAGGCTTTGTCGTTGTTAAGCTTGCGAAAACGGCCGGCGGAAACCTTGGCTTGTAAGACGCTGATGAGCTGTTCTACGGTCATTTCCTCCAACGGCGTACCGTTGATCGCCAGGGTGTCCGGTTGGACGCGCGCTTCCAGGGCGATGTAGCCGAACGAACGATCGGAGACGTTGTAGAGCAAAGCGCCCAGGGCGAGAATGCCGATGACGGTGGAGACCTGGAAGATGACTTTCCAGATGCGTGCCAGCCGTTGGCGCCCAGGCAGATTGGACTTTTGATCCAGAGGTTCGGTAAGACCCAGCGGTTCAACCTGGTTCATTCGTACACCTCCCGGAAGCGGCGCACGATGCGTTGGCTGATGATATTCAGGCTAAGGGTCATGAAGAACAGCAGCAAGCCGATGGCGAAAATGCTGTTGTAATCGACCGAGTCGTAACTAATGTCTCCGCCGCTGATGCGC
>JAGUYW010000051.1 GCA_020061105.1 Anaerolineales bacterium
CTCGCTTTGCAGCCAATGAAGGCGCCAATGGCAGCAAGCAGAATATGACCGGGCGCTCGGCTGATGACCTGGTAATCCTGACCCCTCCTGGCACAGTCGTGTACGATGCTGACAGCGGCGAACTGCTCGGCGACCTGACCGATGCCGGTCAGCGCCTGGTGGTCGCTGTGGGGGGGCGCGGTGGGCGCGGCAATGCCCGTTTTGCGAATTCGGTGCGCCAGGTGCCGCGCATCGCCGAACGCGGCGAACCAGGTCAGGAGCGCAACCTGCGCCTGGAACTCAAATTAATTGCTGATATTGGCCTGGTCGGGATTCCTAACGCTGGAAAATCGACCTTGCTGGCGGCTTGCACCAACGCCAAACCGAAGATTGCCCCTTACCCGTTTACCACCCTGGAGCCTAACCTGGGTGTGGCGGGTTTGGATGAAGATGTGACTCTGGTGCTGGCGGATATTCCCGGTCTGATCGAAGGCGCGCACCAGGGCGTAGGGCTGGGACACGATTTTTTGCGCCATATCCAACGCACGCGGGTTTTAATCCACCTGTTGGATGGCATGTCGCCCGACCCGCTGTTAGATTTCACGCAAATCAACAGCGAACTTGCGCTTTTTGATCCAGCCCTGGCACAAAAACCACAAATTGTGGTGCTCAATAAACTCGATCTGGACGATGTGCGCCAGCGTTGGCCGGCGCTGAAGGCCGAACTAAAGAAGAAGGCCAAACGCCTGGCCAAAAATATCAACCTGGATGTCGAACCGCTGGCGATCTCAGCCGTGAGCGGCGAAAATGTGCGCGCCTTGCTCTTTCGCGCCTATGAGTTGCTGCAAAGCGCCCCGCCGCTGTTAGTAATGGAAGAACTGCCCGTCTACCGGGCGGAGAGCGACCCGAAAGCCTTCACCATTTCGCGGGAGGATGACGGCTGGCGGGTGTCCGGGCAGGCGATTGAACGCGCCGCCGCCATGACCTATTGGGAGCATTATGAAGCCATGCGTCGCTTCCAGCGCATCCTGGAAACGTTGGGCATCGACGCTGCTTTGCGCAAAGCTGGCGTGCAAGAGGGCGATACAGTTTATATTGGCGATTACGAACTGGAATGGCAGGATTGAACCCTGGTGGGCGCTCGCCAGAAGCATCCAATCTCCAACGCCTGGGAGTCTTTGGCGGCACCTTTGATCCGCCGCACCTGGGACATTTCATCTTAGCGGCAGAGGCCATTCAGCAGTTGGCTCTAACACGCTTGCTATGGGTCTTGACGGCTGACCCGCCGCACAAACAAGGTCGGGCGGTGACCCCTGCCAGCGAGCGCCTGGCGATGCTACAAGCGGCTTTGGCGAGCGCCGAACAGGCTGGCGAGACGGGTTTCGAACTCAGCCTCATCGATATCGACCGCCCGCCGCCGCATTATGCTATCGATACCCTGGCTTTGCTGCGCCAGCAGCACCCAGGCGCAGCGCTGGTGTACTTAATGGGCGCTGATTCGCTGGCTGATTTGCCCACCTGGCATCGACCGCAAGAATTCATCGCCCGCTGCGACGAGATCGGGGTCATGCGTCGCCCAGGCCAGGCGGTTGATTTGGCCGCCCTGGAGAGTCAGTTACCTGGCCTGAGCGTTAAAGTGCGTTTCTTCGCGGCGCCGCTGGTGCAAATTTCTTCCACAGAACTGCGCAAGTGGCTGGCGAGCGGGCGCAACTGCCACTATTATTTGCCGCCGGGGGTTTTAGCAGTCATCGAGACGCGCCGAATTTATCGCTAGATTGCTATTACACGTCAAAATACATTGCCATTTCGTACGGGTGTGGACGGTTGCGCACCTGGTAATACTCATTCTCCAGTTTATCTTTGATCCAGGTTTTAAGCAGATCTGTGCTGAAAACGTCGCCGGCCAGTAGAAAGTCGTGGTCATGCTCCAGGGCGTCCATAGCTTCGCGCATCGAGGCCGGCAGCTTGTGGATCGTGGCGCGCTGCTCATCAGTCCAGGCAAAGATATTGGCGTCGATCGGGCCAAAGCCGTGTTCGGTGGGATCGATCTTGTTCAGGATGCCATCCAAACCGGCCAGCAATTGCCCTGCCAAAGCCAGATAGACATTGCAGGTGGCGTCGGGCGGGCGGAATTCCATGCGGGCGGTGTGGGGTTGGTTGGCGTATTTCGGGATGCGCACGGCTGCGCTGCGGTTGCCTAATGAGAAAAAGGCGTTGACCGGGGCTTCGAAGCCCGGCACCAGGCGGCGGTAGGAATTGGTGGACGGGTTGGTCAGCCCGAGTAAAGCCGGGCTGTGCTTGAGCAAGCCGCCAATATAATACAGCCCGGTCTGGCTGATGCAGCCATAACCGTTGGCGTCGTAGAACAGGTTGGTCTTGTCTTTGAATAGCATCTGGTGAAAGTGCATCCCGCTGCCCGCCTCGCCATACAGCGGCTTGGGCATGAAGGTAGTGGTTTTGCCATACTGGTGGGAGGTCATTTTGGTGATGTATTTGACCAACATGGTAGCGTCACCAGCAGACACCAGGCCCATCAGCGGCGTCTCGATTTCGGATTGCCCAGGCCCGCCGACTTCGTGGTGGTGGTACTCGACGGGTATGCCCATGGCTTCCATGTGCAGCGCCATCTCGCTGCGCAGGTTAAACAACTGGTCTTTGGGCGGGATAGCATGATAACCGCCGTGGATTGGGATGTAATGTCCATGACCGCCAGTGCTGCTGTTCCAGTCTGCTTCAGCCGAATCCAGGCGATAGCCAGCATGGTTGACGCCGTTGTCGAAAGCGACATCGTCAAAGACATAGAACTCGAATTCCGGTCCCCACAGGCTGCGGTCTGCCACGCCGGTCTGGCGCAGAAAAGCCTCGGCGCGAATGGCAATATTGCGTGGATCGTTGGCGAACACCTCGTGCGTATCGGCCTCCAAGGTGCTGCAGATGAAACTCAAGGTGGGCGCTTTCCAAAAAGGATCCATGAAACCGCTGGACAGGTCGGGCGTGAGCACCATGTCTCCGGCTTTGACGCTCTTCAGGCCGACGGCTGAACCATCGAAGCCGATGCCTTCTTCCATCAGTTCTGGGGTGAACTGGCTGGCTGGGACGGTCAGGTGTCGCCAACGCCCCCACAGATCGCAAAATTTCAGGTCGATCATCTTGATTTCGTTTTGATCCACATACCGTTGGGCCTGCTCGAAAGATTGGAACATAAAATTCACTCCTGGTTTTGTGTGTTTTGTTTATTGTCGATAATTTTTAAGATAATCGTAAATGGTTCTTGGATGCTTAAGTCTATCACTGATAGACCAAAAGGCAAGAAATGTCCGCCCGGAAGGTCCCGGTTGGGGTCTTCCGGCGCTTCGAACCAGGCAAAGGGCGTTTCCCAGAAACCGCTCCAGGCCGGGGGTTGCCAGGTGGCAGGAAATTCTACCTCGAAAACCAGCCCATTGAGTGTCCATTGGCGCAAGCCCTGCCGGGTGAGACTGTCAACAACCTGGCTATCGGGGTCTCTTTCCAGGCGCCTCCAACTATCTGGCAAGAGGCTCAAGCGCACGGGAAGGGGAGCCAGCGAGGCGTCAAATTCGTAATGCGCCTGCAAGCCGCTCCAGGTTGGTAAATTGTGATCCAGCGTAAAGGTTTTTCGCAGTGTGGCGCCTTCGGCTGTCAAAACCAGGCTGCGCCTGTCAGGAAAATCGGCCTGGTAAGGCCCCCAGACATCGCCAAAAGCGCCAACTGTTACTCCTGGATCTGAGATCAAACCTGCGCCATTTTTCCAGGCGCTGGCGGAGGTCAAGCCGCTGATTACCTGGGAAGAAGGGCCGATGAATTGGTGAACTTGCAGCGCAGCGCCCGGTAAAGGCGAGTGGCGATAGAACAGGAATACAAGCGCTCCGCTGGCCAAATCAAATTCTGCGTACAGGCGCTCATCTGCCAGGATGCAAACAGCTTGTTTGGAGGGGGTAGGTAACGCCAGGCATTCGGCGTGCCCGCTGGGGTTGGCAGCCCACTCGGCCGCCGCCAGCAGCGACCACACCTGGCTGACATATTCAGCCCGCAGTGCTGGGATTTCCGCTTCAGACGGGAAGACCGGCGTATACAGCGCCAGGTAAGCCTGCCAGGCGGCCTCACCCAGGGCGTTCACCGGAGCCTGCCGCAGGGCGCGCAGCAGGTGGGTGTGTTCCTCGGGGCTCAGGGCTGGGCCGTAAGGCGAGGGGGGTTGTTTGGGCTTTGCATTTAATTCGTTGGCTGGCGCCGGGCTCAGGGTGAGCAGGTGGTGGGCATCGAGGGCCTGGATCCATGGGCGTGAGTTGAGATACTTGAAGGTAGCCCGGGCGCTTTGCGGGTCTCCCCAGGCGCTGGCGGGCAGTTCACCGCCAAAAACCAACAATGCTTGACTTTGCTGCTGCTCGAGGGCGGCGTTTGCCAAAGCCGTTCGAAGCGCCAGGGAAGGTCCTTCGGGGAGGGCCTGTTCTACCAGGGTGATCTGTTGCGGGATCTCCAGCCAGCGTTGCGCGCCACGCTGCTGCGGTTGGATGGTGGTTATTTCTGGCGGCTCAGCGCCAGTTCTGGATTGTAATGAAAACACCAGGCGCGCCCCTGGAGTTTGCGGCAGTACGCCTGCCGGGCTATACACCAGCGCGCTGGTGGGCAACTCGTAAAGCTGGTCGAGGCGGCGATTTTGGGCGGCTAAGCGCCCGAGCAGCCAATCGCCCTGCGGATCATGGGGGGCGGCAAAGGTGGGGAAGAATTCTGGCAAGATGAACAGGCCTTGCCTGGCGCCGGGCTGGAGATCGGATAGTTTGCCGGCGTATTGCAGGGCTGCCAGCGCAGGAGGCGCTTTCAGATCGAGCAGTACGAGGGGGAAGCGAGCGGCCTGGGCGGTGCGCAGGAGGTTGTATAAGCCATGACGCCCGCCGAAAGGTCCGGTGTGGGCGCCATCCCAGCGCCGCAGAGCCAGGGCAGGGGTGTAAGCCGGGTATGTATTCCAAAAAGCTGCTAAAACAGGCAAGGGCGGTGGTGGAGAGCCGGTGGATGGGAAGACTGCCAGCGCCTCCACTACCTGCGAATCCCCAGGTGTCGTCA
>JAGUYW010000092.1 GCA_020061105.1 Anaerolineales bacterium
CAGCCGCGCCGGCATGGTCACCTCAGGCAGTTGGCGCTGGGCGACCGGCTGGCGTTAGCCCGGCTGCGCCAGCCCTTAAAACGTCCATGCCAAAATCGCGCCCATGGGTTTGGGGAGGCGCAATCGCTGTAATTGCGATTTGTCTGGTTTCGGTGATCGGAGTTTATGCCTATCTCAGCCAGGCTGGTGGAACAAGCCTGTCGGACGATGACTTCCGCGCCACCCTGGAAGAGCGGGTGCAAATGACCTCCACAGCCTACGCCCATCTCACCGCGACAGCCCTCAGCCAGATAACTCCGACCGCCCAGGCGACTTCCACTGCCAGCCAGACGGGCGCGCAACTGACCCAACAGGCCAGTGAGGAGATTGTAAAAAAGGCAATCGAAAATCGCCAATCGCTGCTAAGCGGCCAACAGGGCAGCCTGCCGCATGATCCTGATAGCAAAGTGATCGCTGGTCAATCGCTGGGCGTCGATTTGCAAAACTTTATCCTGGAAGTGCGTTTCTACAACCCGTATGCGGCTGCTCAGGCAAACTGGGATGTCGGCTTCTTCTTCCGGCATGTCGGCGCTAACCAACATTTCCGCTTCATCATCCGTTCGGATCGAACCTGGGTGCTTTCTCAGCATGCCGGGCAGCCAAATGGTGATTTGATCGCCCAGGGAGTCATCCCTGAGATGAACGTTGAGCGTGGCGGGTGGAACCAATTTGCTTTGTATAGCATCGATTCACGTGGCTTTCTATATATAAATTCCCAGTTCATCGCCGAGTTCGATCTCTCAACCCGCCAAAATTCTGGTGATATCTACCTGGTCACCGGAGCCTATGAAGGCAATCAAGTTCAAGGTGAGAAAACCGATTATCAAGAGTTGAACTTATGGTCTGTGCCTTGATAGTGATTTCCAGGAGCGCGCAGTATGATGCAGCGTAGCGCGTCTTATTGCCGCTAAATGCTCGTCAGAGGATGTTTGAATGTCAGGTTCATCTGCTGAAAGCTCGTGTCCAAAATGCCAAACCCCCAATCGCATCAGCGCCAGGTTTTGCGCCACTTGTGGAGAACCGCTCCTGCAGGGCGTATCTCAAAGTGCGCCATCCATTTCGGATACCGCGCCCCTCTCATCTGGAGTGGTCTTACATGGCCGTTATCGGGTTGAAGGGTTGCTAGGCAAGGGCGGTTTTGGGGCGGTCTATCGCGCCTGGGATCTCAGCCTGAGCCGCCAATGCGCCGTTAAAGAAAACCTGGATACCTCCCCAGAAGCCCAACGCCAGTTCGAACGCGAAGCCAGGGTCTTGGCCAGCCTTTCGCACTCCAACTTGCCACGCGTGACCGATCATTTCATCCTGCCCGATCAAGGCCAATATCTTGTGATGGACTATGTCGAAGGAGAGGATGTGAACTCGATTATTGAACAGCGCGGCATCCCTTCGATCGATCAAGCTTTAGCCTGGGTCTATCAAGTGATGGATGCGTTGGTCTATCTTCACAGCCGCCAACCGTCCATTGTTCATCGGGATATCAAGCCGTCCAATATTCGGATTACACCCGATGAGCGCGCCATGCTGGTCGATTTTGGGTTGGTCAAAGCCAGCGACCCGCATACCAAAACCACCTTGGGCGCTCGCGCCGTCACGCCAGGGTATTCGCCGCCAGAACAGTATGGCCAGGGTAATACGGATACCCGCTCTGATATTTACTCCTTAGGCGCTACTTTGTACGCCTTGTTGACCGGCGAGAATCCCTCCGAAAGTGTACTGCGCGCCGGCGATGACACATTGCGTCCGGCGCATCTTGTCAACCCAGAACTCGGACCAGCGCTTGGGGCGGTGGTTGGTCGTGCTTTGGCGCTCAGCCCGTCGCAGCGTTACCCGAGCGTTGCCAACATGAAGGCAGACCTGAAGGTGGCGGCAGCCGCGCCCAAACCGGAAAAGGTCGTCGTCGCCCCTACCGAACGAGCTTTTGTTGCCGGCCCAGCCTCCGCCGTGGATGCTTCGTTAGGCGGCCTGCAGCAGGCCGAGGTTGTCCTTGGGGAGACTTCTTCGGTGTTAGGTGGACTGTCGCAGCCGCGCCCTGCAGCGACTGCTCAAACGGGACAGCGCAGTTGTGTCACCATGGCCGCCGCGGCTGGCCTGATCGGAGTTGTGTTGCTGTTGGTGGTGGCATTCTTCGTCTCGAACTTCTTCAAATCAGAGCGACTCTCCCCACAGGATGCCCAGCGCACGATTGACGCCGGCGTCCAGGCAACGCGCACAGCCTGGGCGATTGCTACCGAGTCTGGTTATTTGCCTGTCTCCACGGCTTCTCCGATGGATGCTGGCTCTGAATCAGCAGTTGGTTTGCCTGCCACGCCCCTTTCAGCCCAGGCCGCCGGTGTGTCAGAGCCTGGTGCATCTCCACCGGTTGGCATTCCGTACTCCACCCCATCGCCTGCCATGCGTTCCCCCTGACAGGTGACCGATGCCTTTATCGACTGGACAGGTGCTGAATGAGCGTTACCGGATCGTGGCGTTGTTGGCGCAGGGAGGCTTTGGTGCGGTTTACCGCGCCTGGGATCTAAACCTGAAAAACCCCGTCGCGCTAAAAGAAAATCTCTCCATCTCAGCCGAATCGATCAAACAGTTCACGCTCGAAGCGCGCCTGTTGGCCAACCTGCGCCACGAGAATTTGCCCTACGTGATCGATTATTTCAGCCTGCCCGACCAGGGACAGTACCTGGTGATGGAGTTCATCGAAGGCGACGATCTGCAAGCCATGGTGGATGAAGCAGGCGGCGCTTTGCCCAAGACACAGGTGATCGCCTGGATGAACCAGGTTTGCAACGCCCTGGAATATTTACATGCCCAGCAGCCCCCGGTTATTCATCGCGATATCAAGCCCGCCAATATCAAAATCAGTAAAGGGGGCGTCAAGCTGGTCGATTTTGGGATTGCCAAAGTATATGACCCAACCGGGCGCACTACAGTCGGGGCGCGGGCTGTCACGCAAGGGTATTCGCCGCCGGAGCAGTACGGTTCGGGGCGCACCGACACCCGCAGCGATGTTTACGCTCTGGGCGCTACGCTGTACACCCTGCTGACCGGCAGCACGCCGTTAGACAGCCTGCAACGCCAGCTCGGCCAGCCCCTGACGCCGCCTCGCCAGGCTAATCCGGCGCTCTCCCTGGCCGAGGAGCAGGTAATCTTGCAAGCGATGGAATTAGAGGCGGGAGGGCGTTTTCAAAGTGTGCGGGCGTTTAAGAATGCTCTGAATGCCGCCCTGGCAGCGCCTCCAATTGTGCAACGCCCGGCGCAGGTTGTCGCCACCATGCTGGCGGAGTCCCTTGCCCCGCAGCCGGTTAGCGCTGCGCCTGCTCCAGCTTACTCTGATCAACCCAGACGCGCCGCGCCTGCCCCGCAAGCCGCGTCCCATTCACCAGCCCCAGAATTTTCATACAATTCTCCCTACAGCGCCGCGCTGCCGGCTGCACAGCCCAAAGGTCGCAATATCGGTTTGATGATTGGGTTGGGGGTGCTGCTCTGCCTGGGTGCATCGGTTCTGGCGGCTTCGCTGGGCTATTTCCTGTTCTACCCGCAGGCAGAGCGCGCCGCCAGCGCCGCCACGCACACCTCCACCCCCTTGCAAAAGCCAGACCGGCCCACCGCCACGCTCGCCGCGCTGGTCGATACAGCTACTCTCCCACCCCCCGAGGCCAGCCCAACCTTCCCGTCCGCCCTGGATACGCCGACGCCGCTGCCTTCCTGGACGCCAATCCCGTCACTCACACCTACCGCTACAACTACCCAAACGCAGGTTGCTGTGGCAACCTGGTATCCGTGCGCCGGGTCGTATCCTTCGCGCTTGAAGGTCGGTCTGCGCGCCTACGTCAGTTACGATCCACCCTTGCCCAACCGGGTGCGCAGCCAGCCCAATACCACCAGCAATATTTTGGGCATGCTGGAGGTGGGTGAGCAGATGGAGATCCTGGAAGGCCCGGTTTGTTCTCAAGGTTGGATCTGGTGGCGGATCAGTTCCATGCAAAAAAGCCTGACAGGCTGGACAGCCGAAGGCGATCAAAATGACTACTGGTTGGTGCCTTTACCATAGAGAAGAGACGACCAAAGGAGAATGGAACAATGAATGAAGAACAGCCGGTTGGGAGCCAACCCCCGGTTGGGAATCCATCCCCGCCCGACTCGTCGAACCGCAACACCAAACCGTTGAAGCCGGCGCGCCCTGCAACTGGAACATGGAAGGAACGCCTGGCAGATCGGCGTATTTTTGGCCTTCTGATTGCGCTAACGCTTTTTTCCTTTCTCCTGGCAGCCCTGGGAGGTTGGTTTTGGCTGCGGATGCGCGCCGCCGCGCCAGTGCTTCCTGAACCGAATATCACCATCACCCCGCCTGCTTCGCTGGCTGAGTTGGCGACCCAATTCCCAGAACTGGCGCCCCTTCTACAAGACGCCGAGCTAGATTCGGCCTATAAAGATTTTATCCTGGCGTACCAGCAAGGCGGGCCAGACGCCGCCCTGGAACTGGCGCATAACCGCGGCCTGATCAACGACAATAATGAGTTAATCATCACCCTGGAGTTGGACACCAGCGATACCGCCGTCATTGTCGCTCAACTGCAAGCCCAGGGCATTCGCGTCACTGCCGCAATCGACAATCTGCTGGATATCGCCGTCCCCATGGCGCTGATCGAGCAAGCCATGCAAGCCGGTGACCCGGCCATGCTGTTCCGCAGCATCAGCGAACTCGAACATGTCATTCGCATTCGCCTGCCGCGTGTCAATATCCAACATTACCTGGTAGATCGACCCCACCCAAAAGATTTCTTCTTTGAGAAAGAAAAGCTCTTCAAGAATCTCTCTCGATGGATAAAAAACGGCCCTTTCGACTTGGCGAACTTGCTCGCCCCGCCAGCCAGCAACACCGCCCTCGAGTCGCTCTCCCGGATCAACGCCCCAGTCTGGCATGACGCAGGTCTTACCGGGCAGGGGGTCAAAATTGGCATCCTGGACATGGGGTTCAAGAACTACAAGGATTTCCTGGGTAGTGAACTGCCGGCGAATGTGACGGCGCGTTCTTTCATCTCCGGTGTAGAGATCGATCAAACCGAGTCGCCGCATGGCACTGCCTGCGCTGAGATCATTTACGATATTGCTCCCCAGGCAGAGCTTTTTTTCGCCGCCTATCGCACGGATGTTGAACAGCGCCGGGCGGTCAGCTGGTTGGTGTCGGAGGGCGTGCAGATCATCTCGCACTCCGCTGGCTCGATTTACGGGCCGATGGATGGCACTGGCGCTGAAGCGCGCATGGTGGATGATATCGTCGCCGGGGGCGTGTTGTGGGTCAATTCGTCCGGCAACATGGCCGATAGTCACTATCACGGCGTGTTCGCAGATGAAGACGACGATGGCTTTCACGAGTTCCGGCGCGGCGACGAGATGATGAGCATCACGCCCATCTCCGGCGAGCGGGTGGTCATTTCGCTCAACTGGGATGACTGGACAGCGGGTACCGAGGATTACGACCTGTATGTCCTGGACAAGGACAGCAACGAAATTGTCAGCTCTAAGAATATCCAGAATGGGCCGGGTAATGATTCGGCCGAATTTATCGCCTATCGCTTTTCCAGTCGCGGCCCTTATTACCTGTCAATTCGCGCTCGCAAGATCACCCGCCCGGCTACCTTTGACCTGTATATCTACAACGTGGAGCGAATGGAATATGTCAACGCCGAATACAGCGTCACTACCCCGGCCGACTCGAACAGTAGTTTTGCCGTCGGGGCTGTGTATTGGAACAACGACGCGCTGGAAGACTACAGTTCGCAAGGGCCGACCAACGATGGTCGCTTGAAGCCCGATATCAGCGCCCCCTCCGGGGTGCGAAGTGTGGTGTACGGCAAAAAATTCTACGGCACTTCCGCCTCCGCCCCGCATGTATCCGGCGCCTCAGCGCTGGTCTGGTCAGCCTTGGCGCAGCAAGGGCTTGACCCTTTGGCGATCGTGCCGCAGATCAAAGAGCATTTACGAACCCAATCCAAAGATCTAGGAACCCGCGGGCCGGATATGGCATTTGGCCACGGGCGCTTATGGCTGGGCGAACCCAATATCCGGCCTTCTGGGCTGTCGCTGCCAACCGCAACCCAGGCCGCGCAAAGCGCTCTGACTGAGACTGCCGGCTTTGAATTACCAACTATCCCGCCGGTCGTCTTGCCGCCTTTACTCGAGTCCGCCACGCAAGCACCTCCTACAGTCACGGCGCCGCGTAGCAGTCCAACGCCAGTCGCCATCGCCCCGATCGCTACGCCCACCCCTGCGCTCCCTTCCACGGAAGCGCCTGAGAAAACCGAGATCAATACCGCCCTGCTGACCCTGGGCCTGCTGGGTTGCGTGGGAATTCCGGGCTTTCTGGGGATGGGTGGGATTGTGGTGGTGTGGTTGGTGTGGTCTGCCCAACGGAATAGAAAAAGCGGCTCTCCGAGGCGCGTCCCGGCCGCGCCGGACAACGCTGGCGGCTACTCATCCTCGGCGGGTGGTCAAG